>NZ_DBMACV010000006.1:0-72550 GCF_057861905.1 Phocaeicola sp.
ATCGAGATTATCTTCTGAATATCGCTGCCTGAAAAAGTTAACTACACTCTTATCGTTGATAAAGAAAAGAGGGTGAATCGCGTATTACGACACACCCTCTTCATTCAATTACTCTTTTATTTTGATCTCACAGTGATCAAGGCTTTCGATGATAGCCAACGATTCAACGTGAATACCTTGCGCACGCAAGTAATCACCCCCATGCTGGAATGACTTTTCAATGAGGAATCCCATACCCACCAGTTCGGCTCCGGCTTTCTGCACCAGATCGATAATTCCTTTTGCAGCATTACCGTTAGCCAAGAAATCGTCGATAAATAATACCTTATCTCCCGGACAGAGATAGTCACTGCTGACACATACTTCATACGAACGGTCCTTCGTAAACGAATAGACTGTAGTAGTCAGCATATTTTCCATTGTACTGGGTTTCTTCTTTTTAGCAAAGACAACCGGAAGTTCAAGCAGATATCCTACCATAATGGCCGGAGCAATACCACTTGCTTCAATAGTCATCACTTTATTGATTTTTGTACTGGCGAAACGGCGCACGAACTCCACCGCCATTGATTTCATCAGAATCGGGTCCATCTGATGATTGATAAAGTTATCAACTTTTAATATTCCTCCCTCAAAACATTTACCATCGCGCAAGATACGTTCCTTGAGTGCCTTCATATACCAAAAAGAGCTTTAATTGTTTTATATGTTAAATATTCTGCAAAGTTACACGTTTTTATCTTATTTCCGGCAATGCTTGAGGGAGAGATATTAATCAAAACAGAAAATTATTTTTCTTGAGGTACATCGTTTACTGTAATATCCTCGGTTTCTCCGTCAGTCTGCCAATCGGAAATCTCGCTTCCTTCAATAACCAGACTTTCTTTTTCAATCTTAACCTTGTATTTATAACAATTTCCACCGACCAGATGTCCTTTCATTGCCTCCGTATAAGCCTGATAGGCTATTCCATCACGTTCATAAGTAACCGAGAATTTCAAGGTACCTCCTTCTTCTGTTGGGTTCAGCAATACAGCAATGGAATAACCTTCCTGCGGTATAACAGTCTTTTCAGATGAGCGGTCGACTAAAAGAGTATTTCCTTCTGGCGACTCGACAACGGGTTGCATTTGTTTCTCTGTAAAGTTGTAAGTATGCTTCGACAGAATATCTTTTCCCTCGAAGGTCGCCGTCTTAAGAGTCGTTTCAGCATCTTTTTCATTTTTCACTAATGTAACGAGTATCAAACTATAGACATGTTTAAAAGCCGCGTCATTTGTAAATGAGACTTTACCTGTATTGGTCTGATAATTACACGTTTTTTCAGCTACCAGAAAATCACATTTACCAATGTTGTCCAGTTTCCCGTCTTGAGTACTCAAATCGGGCATCGGGACATTTGTACGCTCGGCATCCTCTGTATATGGATAAAATGCACAAAAATCATAATCATTCTTCTGGTCCGGCCAGAACAAAGAAGCGGACGGCTGCCAAGAACTCTCTCCCAAAGTCCATAAAGCAGGTGTACTCTCTTCTGGCATAAAAAATCCAATCTTATCGCCTTGAGCAAACACTGTATGGCCATCCTGCTGAGTCGTGGTACGAGAAAGTGTTTCTCCTGCAATAGAAGCCTGTATCTCCAATGCAAGATTACCGGTTAAAACTTGTTCTGATAAATCTCTCTGCTGACATGATGCCAGCGCCAAAATGGTCAAATACGACCACTTCATCCAACTTTTCCTCATAATGAAAAACTATTTAGTTAATAAAATCATTAATCATTAACGCAAGCTGCACAAAATTTCTACCGATATATTCATTTTATTTATCCTTCAAACGAAGAAAACGAGAAAAAGACAACTGATATTCTGTCACAGAGATGTAAAAGAATCGTAGTAGAGAGCCATAAAGAAGTAAGCTTTTAACATGTATTTCATACAAATGAGAAAGAATAATTTCCGCTTTACGGAATTATATCGTAAGTTTGCGTCAAACAATAATCAGTTAAAGACATGAAGAAATTTTCACTTTTACTATCTTTTCTTCTCTTCGTTTCGTTAGGCTATGCCCAACAAGCGAAATATGTATTCTATTTCATCGGTGATGGAATGGGAGTAAATCAAGTACAAGGAACCGAATTATACCGAGGTGAACTGGAGGGAAAAATAGGAATCACTCCTATCTGGTTTACTCAGTTTCCTTATGCTACTACAGCAACCACATTCTCAGCTACGAATGGAGTTACTGATTCGGCTGCTGCCGGTACAGCTCTTGCTTCAGGCAATAAAACCAAAAACGGCACAATTGGTATGAAACAGGACCAACAGACGGATGTTAACAGTATCGCTGTATGGGCTAAAGACAAAGGTTGCCGTGTAGGTGTCACTACCAGCGTCAGTGTAGACCACGCAACTCCTGCTGCATTTTATGCACACGATCCCAGTCGTGGAAGCTATTATAAAATAGGAAAAGATTTGTATACTGCCGGATTCGACTTTTATGCTGGTTCCGATTTCCTTGACCCTACTAACAAAGAGGACAAAAGTGGAACATCCGAAAATCTATATAGTCTGGCAGAAAAGAACGGTTATGTAATTGCAAGAGGCTACAAGGATTATCTGAAAAAATGCAAGAAAGCTGATAAGATGATTTTGTTCCAAAGTGAAAAAGCATCGGAAGCAGATCGTACAGCTATTCCATATGCTATAGACCGTACAAAAAATGATCTGACACTTGCCGATATTACCCGCTCTGCTATCAATTTTCTGTCAAAAGATCTGTCGAAAGGATTTTTTCTGATGGTAGAAGGAGGTAAAATTGACTGGGCGTGCCATAGCAATGATGCTGCCACAGTATTCCACGAAGTTGTCGACATGGACGAAGCTGTAAAGGTAGCTTACGAGTTTTATTCTCAGCATCCGGACGAAACACTTATTGTAGTAACAGCCGATCATGAAACAGGTGGATTTGTTTTGGGTACAGGTGCCTATAAACTGAACCTGCAAGTCTTGAAAAACCAGAAAGTAAGTGAAAACGGATTTACTCGTATCCTGAATGAGCTTCGCAAGAAATATGACAACAACGTTTCTTGGGAAAAAGTACAACAGGCACTGAAAGAAAACTTCGGATTCTGGGATAAGGTACAGCTTAGCAAGGCGCAAGAAGAACGCTTACAGGCAAAATACACTGAAACATTCAAAGGACAAGAAACAAAGCTGGAAAAGAGTGAATATGCACAAGATGAACCTCTTGCAGCAGAAGCGAAACGTATTATCGATGAAATAGCTTTGGTTGGCTGGACCAGTGGAGGACACTCTGCCGGATATGTTCCTGTCTTTGCCATCGGAGCTGGAGCAGAACAGTTCCAAGGGCGCATAGACAACACAGAAATACCTGTTAAAATAGCCAAAGCAGCCGGATATACTCAAGAATAATGTATCCTTATTCAAAAGATAAATAAGGAGATAATTTTTTAAGGTCTTTCTCAGAAAACTCTTCAAACATTGAGAGCTGGGAAAGACTTTTTATTTTTCCTCTCTTACGGCGATATTCCAAAATGGCCTTTGCCTTATAGAAATTCATGTAAGGATGTATCTTCAATCTCTCCAACGAAGCACGGTTAACCTGAATCTTCTGCAAGACTCCCGGTACAACTGTAAACCATCTGTTCATACCGGCATCAATATGAGGAATTTCTTGCAATTGGGCAACATCATAGAAGCCTCCTAAACGTTGCCGGTAAGATACAATCATACGTGCCAGCCCACTTCCAATGCCTGGAATACGCTTCAAAACCGAAGTGTCAGCCTTATTCAAATCGACTACAGTTCCTTCCGGATATTTAGGAATATAAGGAACTGTATCTCTGACTTGCCGAAAAGTATCAGACACGATTGTATTAACTTTTGTCGGCTCAGCAATGACAATATAAGGCTTCAAGGCTTGAAACTGTTCTGCCTGTAAACCGTATATCCGTGAAAAAGCCTCGGGTGAACGAAATATACCTCCTTTCTCTCGATACTTTAAAATATTACGGACTATAAAAGCAGGTAATCCCAATTTACTCAATGTAAGCGAATCGGCTGTATTCGGGTCGAAAGGCTGTAATACAATACGGTCTTTTCTTTTCGATGGATATAGCGTATGAGTTTTTTTCTCTTTTTCTTTTAAACCGGCCACAAACGAATTGACTTCCTCACTATCAGAAAGTCCAACGGGAGCTGAAGAAGGATAAAGCCAATGTATACCTGCCCACACAGCAAGCAACAGCAAGGCGATGATCATTAAAAGAAGGATTACCCTGCGCTCCGATTTTGAATAATAAAAGAAATCTTTCCACATTTATACTTAACCTAACAGACCCAGTTCATTCAAGAAGATCAAAGTTATACCAATAGGTGCAATAAACTTCAATATAAACAGATATATCGGATAGTATGGCGCCTTTAATGTCCCGTAATTTGTCACCTCGCCGCGAACTATGCGACGATCGATTACCCAGCCAACAAATATAGCTGCAAACATTCCTCCTAACGGCAACATGATTTTAGCAGTCAGAAAATCCAGTGCATCAAAGAGATTCATTCCAGCAATGGTATAACCGCTCCAGTCGCCTAAAGCCAATGATGAAACAATTCCAATCAACCAACAGCAAACTGTAATGATACATGCCGCTTTCTTACGGGTAAAATGGAACTTCTCGTGCAGAAATGCAGTAGAAACTTCGTGTAAAGATATGGTGGACGTAAGGGCTGCCAACGCCAGTAATATATAAAATAAAATAGAACATATATATGCCAATGCAGGAACCCCACTAAATGCTTGCTGAAATACGTTAGGCAATGTGATAAATATAAGCGAAGGTCCGGCATCTGGTTCTATACCTACCGAAAATGCAGCCGGGAAAATAATAAGTCCTGCAAGTACAGCAACACAAGTATCAATCAGTCCCACACTCATTGCTGTATGCCCCAAGCGCGTTTCTTTCCCAAAATATGAGGCATACGTTGACAAACACCCCATGCCTAAGCTAAGAGAGAAAAAAGCCTGCCCCATTGCACCGAGAAAAACATCTGGAGTAACTTTACTGAAATCCGGAGTCAACAAAAACTCGATACCTTTTTCTGCTCCCGGAAGCATGACAGAACATACTGCAAGAACAACAACCAATAGGAAAAGCAAAGGCATAAGAACTTTAGAAGAACGTTCTATTCCCTTTTGTACACCTTTTACAATCACAAAGTGCGTCAGCAGCATAAAAACAGTCAGCCAGATTAAAGGCCGGAAAGGATTCTGCGAGAACTGCTGAAACATAGTCACAAAATCGGCCGATGACTTACCTACAAACTGCCCCGTTGCAGCCTCAAACACATACTCGAGCGTCCAACCTGCCACAACCGAATAATATCCAAGTATCAAGAAACCAGTCAGAACTCCCAAATAGCCAACCCATTTCCAATAGCCTTTGGGAGCTAACGTCTTAAAAGCTTCTCCCGTACTGGCTTTCGAACGGCGACCTATTGTAAATTCAGCTATCATAATCGGAAGCCCCAGAATAAAAACGCAGCCTAAATAAATCAAGATAAAAACGGCTCCACCGTGATTTCCCGTTTCATACGGGAAACGCCATACATTACCAAGTCCGACAGCTGAACCCGCAGCCGCCAGAATTGCTCCTAATTTACTTCCAAAGCTTACACGATCATTATGATGCATAAAATTCTTTTTTTATTATAGTTTATACATATACAAGGCGCAAAAATACAAAAAATATCGTATTTTCGCACTAAATCTAAAATTTAGTAACAATGCATTACTTAAGGAACTATCCACTTTCACTGATTATAGCTATTATTATCTGCTATTTGTCATTCTTCAGTCCACCCAAGACCGAACTGGATAATGTGCCTTATATCGACAAACTTGTCCATATCTGTATGTATGGCGGACTAACAACTATCATCTGGTTCGAATACCTCAAGCTGCATCATCGCATTACATGGAAAAGACTGATTGCAGGAGGCATTATTTTGCCCATAGCAATGAGTGGATGTATCGAAATCTTACAAGGGACATGTACTGAAAACCGCAGCAGCGACTGGCTCGACTTCATAGCAAACTCTATAGGAGTAGGCTTAGCCTGCCTGTTAGGATATTATGTCATTCGCCCTTTAGTAGACAAATTCCTTTAAGTAAAAAAGAGAAACTCCGGGAACTTCCCAGCCCCCGGAGTCAATGAAAAACGTTATTAATTATTTTTAAAGATAGAGAGTTTTCTTTACAATCAGCGGAAGTCCTTCAGTTCTTCCTGCAGTTTCTGCCGGGTAAAGTAAATACGACTTTTCACAGTTCCCAGCGGAAGTCCCAACTTATCGGCAATTTCGCGATACTTGAATCCCGATACATACATCGAGAATGGTACACGATATTCTTTAGGCAATGCATTTACAATACGGTGCATTTCCTTTAAATCATAAGAACCTTCAGTAGAATCACCTTCGATATCGAAATTCTGATTCAGATAATATTGGTTGTCGGTCTGGTCTACATAAGTTTGATCGCGCAATGCTTTCCGATAGTTATTGATAAATATATTGCGCATGATTGTGTAAATCCATCCCTTAAAGTTCGTTTCGGCTGTATACTTCTCTTCATTATCCAACGCTTTCAGCGAAGTTTCCTGAAGCAAGTCATTTGCTTCTTCGCGATCTGCCGTCAACTTATAAGCAAAATTCAATAGTTCTGTCTGAACACTTAACAGATCCTGAGCAAAATTAGCAGTTCTCATAATTTTATAAATGGTGTTTGAGATTAATATTCTTGTTTTGTTTTGACACTGCAATATTAGCCCAAAAACGAACAGCCAATTTCATAAAATCAGGTATGAAACAGGGGAATATCTATCATATAACAGTTTTTACCCCCTTCTGTGATAGTTTACAGGTGGTTTTTCCACCTGTTTAAGAAAAAAATAGCCCTACTTCCAGGTTGTATAGGGCTCTTTCATCAGAAAAGAATTATAATATTTAACCTGACCTGTCACTTCTTCACCAAGAAAAGCAGGACGCAGGAAAGCTTCTTCCTCGGTAGAGAGTTCTATTTCTGCAACAACCAATCCTTCGTTTTCGCCATAAAACTCATCCACCTCGAAAGTATGCCCACCAAAATTCACCAAATAACGTGTCTTATCAATGAGTCCGGGTTCACAAAGTTTCATCAACTCCTCCGCCTCATCGAGTGGAATTTCCTTCTCCCACTCATAGCGGTTCAATCCAGAATCATTCGAAGGCCCTTTTATAGTAAGAAAACCTTTCTCATCCCGGACACGTACTCTGACAGTTCTCCCGCGGGCACTGCAAATATACCCTTGTTTTATCCGGCTTTTACTTTCAGCCAACTGGCGATAAGAATCATCCTTCACCAAAAACTTGCGTTCTATTTCCTGTGCCATCGCGGTCGTTGTTTTTTTAAGACAATGAATAAAGAGTCATAATCAAGACAGCCAAAATAATCAGGCCGATGCATAAATACTTTATCAAACGATTTGCCTTTTGTTCTTCCTGCTTGCTAAAATCCTGTTTCTTGTTATGTTTCTTAGTTCCCATAGCTATTATATTTAGATTAAACTTTTATTTTAAAGATACATAAATTTCAACAAAAGCTCAAGAAATTTATCGTTTTATGCTTCACTATCCGAAAATTCCATCAGATAAGCCTTGATAAAACCATCTATTTTACCATCCATAACTCCGTTGACATCCGAAGTCTGATAATTGGTACGATGGTCTTTCACACGACGGTCATCGAAAACGTAACTACGGATTTGTGAGCCCCATTCGATTTTTTTCTTTCCAGCCTCTACCTTAGCCTGTTCTTCCATACGATGCTGCAATTCCTTATCGTACAAAATAGAGCGCAACTGACGCATTGCATTTTCCTTATTCTTCGGCTGGTCACGGGTTTCTGTATTTTCAATCAAGATTTCTTCTTCCTCACCGGTATAAGGATCTTTATACTGGTAGCGCAAACGAACTCCCGACTCAACTTTATTTACGTTCTGACCACCGGCACCACCGCTTCGGAAAGTATCCCATGACAAGCGAGCAGGCTCTACAACAACTTCGATAGAATCATCAACCAATGGAGTGACGAATACGGAAGCAAAAGAAGTCATTCGCTTACCTTGCGCATTGTAAGGCGAAACACGAACCAAACGATGCACGCCATTTTCGCCTTTCAGATAACCATAAGCATATGCACCTTCGATATTCATGGTTACAGTCTTGATTCCAGCCTCATCACCTTCCTGCAAGTTTGCAACAGAAAGCTTATAACCGTTGCTTTCAGCCCAACGCATATACATACGCATCAGCATAGAAGCCCAATCCTGACTCTCCGTACCACCTGCCCCTGAATTAATTTTCAGTACACAGTCCATCTGGTCAGCTTCCGAACGAAGCATATTCTTCAACTCAAGTTCCTCCAAAGCATGTAATGCCTTATTATATGCTTCTTCAACTTCAGCCTCGGTCACCAGCTCATCTTTATAAAAGTCGAAAGCCAGTTCCAGTTCATCAGCCAATGTCTTTACATTGTTGTATCCTTCAATCCATCCCTGCAGGCTTTTCACTTTCTTCATCTGAGCTTCTGCTTTCTTCGCATCATCCCAAAATCCCGGAGCCTGCGTACGAAGCTGTTCCTCTTCTACTTGTACCTTCTTATTTTCTATATCCAGATAACGATAAAGAGCTTCAGTACGTGTCTTTACATCTTTTAGCTGTTCAATTGTAATCATATATTGAATATCTTGTCTTTTATTCGGATTGCAAAATTACATATTTCGCCCGTGAAGTAAAAACGAGGAATAAAGATTTTAATCCTTTCTCCAGACAGAATCTTCATTTCACAGGCTGTTTATTTCTACTCCTCGTACATTTTTTCTATTTCGGCAGCATAATTCTTCATCAGCACCGGACGCTTGATCTTCAATGTATTGGTCAACTCACCCTTTTCCATACTGAATGGTTCCGGCAACAAGGTAAAACGTTTCACCTGTTCGTAATGAGCAAACTCCTGCTGCAGCGTATCAATTCTCAACCGGAACAGATCGATGATTTCCTGCTTTCGGAGCAAATCTTTTATATCTGTATATGCAATATGATGCTCTGCCGCATATTTTTTCACCTGCTCATATTCCGGAACAATCAAGGCCGAAACGAATTTCCGCTGGTCGGCTATGATAGATATCTGATCTATATAACGGTCTACGACCAATTTTGTTTCGATAGCCTGCGGGGCAATATACTTTCCGTTCGATGTTTTAAACAAATCTTTGATACGTTCTGTCAGATAAAGGAAACCATCTTTCAAATATCCGGCATCTCCCGTATGAAACCATCCGTCCTCCGTCAAGACCTGACGCGTCATAGCTTCTTTTTTATAATAACCTTTTGTCACCGTTTCACCACGCAACAAAATTTCATTGTTCTCACCTATCTTGATTTCCAGTCCAGGCATCACACGTCCTACCGAACCAATCCGGAAACTGTCGAACCAGCAGCACGATACGGTAGCGGTAGTTTCAGTCAATCCATATCCTGCTATCATATTAATGCCGACCGAATGTACAAATTCTTCCACCGCAAACGGAATAGCAGCTCCGGCCGTAGGAAAGAAATTTCCATTTTCGATACCGATAGTCTTTTTCAACACGTTATAGATTGTCTTCTCATAAAATTTATATTTCATGTGCAACAACGGAGGTGGTGTCTTTCCATTCATCAGATAAGTAATGTTATGCTCACGTCCTACCTTCAAGGCATCCTGCATCAAACTCTTTTTGAAACCGGTTGTTTCATTTATCTTTGCCAGAACTCCAGCATATACTTTTTCCCAAAAACGAGGGACACTGCACATGGCCGTAGGACGAATTTCCTTGATGGTCTTCTGTATATCCTGCGGACGCAAGTTTACACACAATGTACACCCCTTATTTATACAATAATAACTCCATGCACGTTCAAAAATATGCGTAAAGGGAAGAAAGTTCATAATCACGTCCGATTCACTTAAAGTTGTCAGACGTTTATCATGGGCTGCAAACGCTGCTTCGTAACAGGAATGATGAAGCATCACTCCCTTCGATTCACCTGTTGTACCCGAAGTATAAAGGATATTAGCCAAATCGCCGTTACCCGACTCTGCCGTACGTTTATCCACTTCTTCCTGAAACGCTCCATTTCCTCCCAACTTCAGAAAATCAGAAAAATAAATGGAATTTGTATCACCAGCCGAACGCTTTACCTTCGGATCGTATATGATAATTTGCTTCAGCGATTTACATAAGTTCTGTACCCGGTAAGCCACATCATACTGATACTGCTCACCCACAAACAAGAAACGTATCCCCGCATCTTCCAATATATAGTGTACTTGTGCCTCCGAGCTTGTGGCATACAGCGGGATAGTAACCACCCTGCTTCCGAAAGCGCCAAAATCTGTATACAGGCATTCCGGCATATTTTGGGAGAATATACCAATATTCTCCTGGACCCCTGCCCCCAAAGCGATCAAAGAGTTCGAAACACTTTTTACTTTTGCTGCAAACTGATTCCACGAAACGGGAACCCAGCTTTCGGTTTCATAGTTTCGATATTTTAAGGCTACGCGGTCACCATATTTTTTTGCCTGACGGCAAATCAAAGTAGATAAATAAGAATTACTCATTTAAAATTTAGTTATTTTATTATCGCTGAATGCAAAGATAGAGTTTAATTTGGAATAAATAAAGTATCTTTGCCGCACAAAACAGAATCTTTTTTTATGTTAGACATTGGTTATTACACATCCGAAGCACTGACACTGCTTCAGGCATTAATCGGCATCCCCTCCATCAGCAGAGAAGAAGAGGCTGCTGCCGATTTTTTACAAAATTACATCGAGGAAACCGGCATCATGACCGGACGCTCTGGAAATAACATCTGGTGTATCAGCCCGATGTTCGACACCCAACGTCCTACCATATTGCTGAACTCTCACATAGATACAGTAAAACCTGTCAACGGCTGGCGCAAACAACCCTTTACGCCTAAGATGGAAAACGGCAAACTGTATGGACTGGGAAGCAACGATGCCGGTGCCAGTCTGGTATCTCTCTTCCAGACTTACCGCTATCTGTGTGCCACTGAGCAGAGTTATAACTTGATATTCCTGGCTTCTTGCGAAGAAGAAGTTTCCGGCAAGAATGGAATCGAAAGTGTATTGCACCAATTACCCCCCATTACTTTGGGAGTTGTGGGTGAACCTACCGAAATGAATCCTGCCATCGCCGAAAAAGGATTAATGGTACTCGATGTTACGGCGCGAGGCAAGGCGGGCCATGCTGCACGCGAAGAAGGCGACAACGCAATATATAAAGTACTGGACGACATTGAATGGTTCCGGAGCTTCCGCTTCCCGAAAGAATCGTCTTTACTGGGTCCTGTCAAGATGAGCGTAACTCAGATAAATGCGGGTACACAACATAATGTTGTGCCCAACTTGTGTACTTTTGTTGTCGACATCCGCAGCAACGAGTTCTATTCCAACGAAGAACTGTTCAAGGAAATTTCCTCTCACATCAGTTGTGAAGCAAAAGCACGTTCGTTCCGCCTCAACTCTTCACGCATTGATGCCGACCATCCATTTGTAAAACGTGCCATAGAATTGGGCAAAGTACCTTTCGGGTCACCGACACTATCCGACCAGGCACTCATGCCTTTCCCCTCTGTAAAAATCGGTCCGGGTAAGTCTTCACGTTCACATACGGCCGACGAATACATCATGGTAGGAGAAATAGAAGAAGCCATTGGAACCTACATCTCCATACTGGACGGATTGAAACTGTAGTAAATCAACTTAAAAGAAAAAGATGATGAAATTATCCCGAAAGATATTCAGCCTGATAAGCCTGTTGACGGGTATATTACTTATTCCCGCATGCGGCAGCAGCAATAAGAACAGTCAGGAAAACGAAGCAGAGAACCAACCATTGGTAAAGGCTCCCGACTTCAATGCCGACAGTGCTTATTTGTATATCAAAAAGCAAGTCGACTTCGGACCACGTGTCCCGAATACAGACGCACATCGCTCCTGCGGTGATTATCTCGCCAAGCAACTGGAGAACTTTGGAGCAAAGGTCTACAATCAGTATGCCGACCTTATGACATACGACGGCACGATGCTGAAATCGCGTAACATTATCGGAGCCTATAATCCCGACACAAAGAAACGTGTACTGCTGGCCGCCCACTGGGACAGCCGCCCTTATGCTGATGCAGATGAAGAAAAGAATCACCATACTCCTATCGATGGAGCAAACGACGGTGCGAGTGGTGTAGGCGTATTACTGGAAATTGCCAGACATTTGCAACAGAAAGCTCCGGCAATTGGCATTGATATCATATTCTTCGACTCGGAAGACTATGGAATACCCGACTTTTACCAAGGAACTTACAAATCGGATACTTGGTGTCTGGGTTCACAATACTGGGGACGTATTCCGCATATACCAGACTATAAGGCACGATTCGGCATCCTGCTCGACATGGTGGGAGGGAAAAATGCTACCTTCTATTATGAAGGATACTCCAAACGTACAGCCAGCCAGCCGATGCAAAAAATCTGGGATACAGCACATCGTCTGGGATATACCCAATACTTTATCAAGAACGACGGCGGAGAAGTCACCGACGACCATGTGTATGTAAACAACTTCCGCCAGATACCGTGCGTAGACATTATTGATTTCAGTCCAAACAGCCCGAACGGTTTCAACCCGACCTGGCATACCTTGAACGATAACCTGGATAACATCGACAAGGCAACCTTGCAAGCAGTAGGACAAACCGTGATGACTGTTATCTATAACGAAAACTAATTTACAGGAAATAAAGACTAAAAGGAACAAAATATGAAAACGATCAACGAACTCCAAGACGAAGTTATCGAAGAATTCAGTGACTTCGACGACTGGATGGACAAGTACCAGTTGCTTATAGACCTGGGAAACGAACAAGAACCTCTCGACGAAAAATATAAAACAGAACAAAACCTGATAGACGGTTGCCAGAGTCGTGTATGGCTTCAGGCAGATTTGGTAGACGGAAAAGTAATCTTTCAGGCCGAAAGTGATGCCCTGATAGTAAAGGGTATCATCACGTTGCTGATAAAGGTCGTATCGGGACATACACCCGACGAAATCTTGGATTCCGATTTGTACTTTATCGAGAAAATCGGGCTTAAGGAACATTTGTCACCTACCCGCAGCAACGGTCTGCTTGCCATGGTTAAGCAGATGCGCATGTATGCTCTTGCCTTCAAGGCAAAACAAGAAGAAGAAAAACATTAACTGTTTTCCTATAAATGCCATTCCTTTTTGCCTATGAGCAGACAGAATGGCATTTTTCACATTTTATCAAAACCTTCTCACCATCAGCCAGCGTAGTGGCAAACAAATAAATATCCCCACCCTCTTTCAGCTTCAGCTTTTTACGAAGATCGGCCACCGAAGACGGAAAATTACGTACCGTCAGGTTTGCCTTATCCACTCCGGTCAAAAACGATTTCAGTTCCTTTTTGCCAAATCCCGATACAGCTATTACCCGAAAGCAACGTCCGGGAAAATCAATTTCCGTATCAGAAGTATACAGATGACTGTTAGGATGAAGCTTCTTCACACCGTAGCGCTCTGACAAGATACGGTATGCTCCGGCTTTCAGCAAGGCAGCTCCCGGTTCATACAGATAATCTCCTACCCGTTCTGCCATAATACACGAAGCGTTCCGTTCCTGCGAAAGAGTAAACTCCACGTATTGATGAACAAAGTTATTAACAACCTGTTCACAACTTATAACTACCTCTTTATTAGATTGTTCAGAAGAGAAATCACGCTTTTCAAGAATAACTATCAACTCTTTGCACTCGTTATTAACAGCTACAATATGTATTTCACGGACATGCTTCAGATCGTTCAAAGCCGATGCCATATCGAGCATCGGCGAAAGCTTAATCATCACAATGCGTCCCCGCTCAACCAAAAGCGGTTCGAGCGCACACACATTCGGTTCGCAGTCGGCAATAGCCACCGTCTTGCCTCCATGACTGTCGCGACGTGCCGGATCGAGGAACAAACAATCCACCCGATTCATCGTTTTGAGAAACGCTGTACCGTCAGCCTGATGCACGTGGATATGTCCAACTCCCAGCAATGGAAAATTATGTCTTGCCAGTTCACACAATACCTCCTGCCGTTCTACATAATCGGCCTGCCTGAACCGACGGGCTATAAACGAACAATCCACTCCCAGACCTGCCGTCAGATCGGCAAATGTATCACCACTCACCAGCGAAGCCTTATAGCGTGCGGTTATTTCCGACGAACACTGTTCCATCGACAAATGCTGGGGATAACGTATGCCTTCCGTCTGTGCCCACGAAGGGACCTTCTTTTCGGCAATCTGCCATCCGGCTATCTGTACAACAGCCTCAGCCATATCAATATTAGGATATTTCCCCGCCTGCAAGGCAAGCGAACGGACATCATCATGACGATGCTCATCAATAAAGCGAGAAGTTTCGGGAGATATTTCTTTCATTGTACACAGAAAAAAATATCCCGCAGAAATCTCATGATTTTTGCGGGATAGAAATTTTAAGACTTGAGAGGTATTAAAAAAGTAACCTGCTCTTCATTAATATTCTTCTTCATTGAAGAAAAAATCTTCTTTGCTCGGATAGTCCGGCCAGATATCTTCTATGCTTTCGTAGATTTCATCTTCATCTTCCATTTCCTGCAAGTTCTCAATTACTTCTATCGGCGCTCCTGAACGCATAGCATAGTCGATTAACTCGTCTTTTGTTGCGGGCCATGGCGCATCTTCCAGCTTTGAGGCCAATTCCAATGTCCAGTACATAGTATTTAAGTTTTAAAAAGTTTTACATTCCAACTATTGAGCCACAAAAGTATAATAAAATCTTTCATGTGCAACTCTTATCCCAATAAATTTCATCATGCAGTGTTAATTGATTTAACTTTCGGGATAGAATGAACAAATAATCGGACAATCTGTTCACAAATTGCTTTACTTCCACATCAATTTCACAATTTTCATGTTCCTCAAGTGCCAGAATCCTGCGTTCCGCCCGACGGCATACCGTACGGCATACATGACAGAACGAAGCTGCAAGCGCCCCTCCGGGAAGTACGAACGCTTTCAATGGAGGCAACGATGCATCCAGTTCATCGATAGCACGTTCCAGACGCGCCACAGCTTCTGCCGAAATCTGGCTGGCTACGTGCAAGTCGGTAGTCGACTGGTCGGTGGCCAGATAAGCTCCCAGTGAAAAGAGTTTATGCTGGATATAAAGCAGAAATTCGCGTATATTATTATCCTCTACAGATGCGACCAGCACACCCAAGTTGGCATTCAGCTCATCCACCGTGCCATACGCCTCCAGGCGTACATGCGTCTTGGGAACTCGCATACCTCCTACCAGAGAAGTTTTTCCAGCGTCGCCGGTTCGCGTATAAATCATACTTTTTTTCATAGCATACAGTTTATGTTATTAAAGGAAATTCACGATACGATGTTCTTTAATCCGTTTCTTGTCAAAGAAAACCAGTCCGACGTCATACAGGTCGAAAGTCACTCCTGTACGAGGATCATCGACAACCTGCTTCCACCATTTCCGCTTTTCTTTTGTAGCATAAGGAGAGCCGATAAAGAAACACGTACGTGAAGAAACCGCAGGAAGCAATGCCTCGAAAGCTTTCTTATAATAAGGAGTAAAAGCAATATGTACGACATCGGGGCAAGCATGCTCTTCTATATAACGATGCAGCAGGCCAATTTCATCTCCGCAACGATAATCCACCTGTTCACAGTCTGACAGCAAGCGTACAACCTCTTCATGACATTTTCCTTCATCGAGCGTACATAATGCAACGTGTCTGGCTTCGGCCATATATCTTGCCGACAGTCCGCTACCGGTTCCCACTTCGAGCATGGCAGCAGGCTGCAAGTAATTGACCAGACGAAACAGCAGCCGGTCTGTTTTTTCACGATAGTGAGGCAAGTGTGCTACGTCTTTCCTCTTGGCATGCAGCAGACTATAAGCATAAAAAGCCAGCCGCTCGTACACGACAAAAGTTATCAGAAAGAAATCGGATGGCGAATGTACTCCGTATCCACAGCGATGACGGAAACGACGGCACCAGTTCCACCCACGCAAAAACAAGTTCGGCATAAATTCATTTCTTTAGTACAGTGAACAAAGATAGAGAAAAAATATTGCCATCCGAAAAATATCGAATGGCAATACCTTATAGAACTAAAAAAACAATCAAAGTTTTTTTTATTTACTTGCGTGCACCCAGCTTGTCATCCAGATACAAGATACCAGCATGGTCACCGCATTTTTTCAATTTCTCAACAATACCTTGTGCCGTAGCCTCTTCTTCTACCTGTTCGCGGACATATCCCCACAAGAAATCCTGAGAAGCCTTATCCTTTTCTTCCGAAGCTACATTGACCAATTCGTCTATCAGTTCAGAAACATGGCATTCGTGCTCATAGACATGCTCGAATACTTCGAGTACACTGCCCCATCCCTGTGGCACAACGTCTACCTTGTCAACCAACGCAACTCCGCCACGTTTAGCAAGATAGTCGGCAAGATCATAAGCATGCTGCAATTCTTCCTGTGACTGCAACTTCATCCAGTGTGCAAAACCGTCGAAACCTTCTTTCTTCAAGAAGAAAGACATCGAAAGATAAAGATTAGACGACCACAATTCAGCTGTAATCTGATCGTTGATTGCTTTTTGTAATTTTTCTGAAATCATGATACCTAAATTTTAATGAGTAGTAAACTTATACTAAGTGATAAACAAACAGAATGCCAGCAAGCCCCCTAAGCAACCCTATTTTATAGAAAATTAAGTAGTGAAGCCTGTCGTTTACCCGTTTCTGTCAAGATGGCACAGCGGCAACTGCCGGGAAGGTCATAAGGGCTTGACAAAAAGACACGGAGATTCCAACGACATTTTGTACGAGCCTTCCCGACAAGTAGAAAAACCCATCGGCATCCTTCGAAAAAAAACGTGCTGACGTTTTCTGAAAATTTGTACAAACAAAAAAAGTTTTTGTACAAATTTTCGGGAGATTTACACAGGCTTTTTCAAGATGTTACAGCATGGTCCGAAACATCTCCTGAAGACTTGCTCATATTTCGCCCATCAATCATTCCCTTGCAGGCAGCCATAAACAAAAACACTTGCTATCTTTGTAACCGGATAAACAAAAAACAAATACAACAATGAACAAACTTACCGGTCGTTTCTCCAGCGACACACGCAGCAACCCCATGTTTCATGTACTGGCTCTGGTCATTGTCGCAATATGGGGAATCACGTTCATATCGACAAAAATACTTCTGAAATCAGGACTAAGCCCTTCCGATATACTATTCTACCGTTTTATTCTGGCATACATCGGAATATGTCTTTGCTCCCGACCATTCAAACTTTTTGCTTACAGCCTGAAGGATGAATTTCTGTGCTTTTCCATCGGACTGCTGGGAGGGACTCTTTATTTCATTACCGAAAATACGGCCTTAAAATATACATTGGTATCGAATGTCGCCCTGATATGCAGTACAACTCCGCTACTGACCATGCTGATACAGTACCTTCTTATCAAGCAAACATTACCCTCCGGAAAAGTTCTCACAGGTTCCATACTGGCTTTCGCCGGTGTGGGGGCTGTCATATTCAACGGCAAATTCGTACTTAATCTGAATCCGGCAGGAGATCTGCTTTGCCTCGCCTCAGCCTTGTCGTGGACTTTATACACGTTGGTGTCCAAGTATCTGACTGATAAATATCCTGCCATGTTCATCGTGCGTAAAACATTCTTCTACGGTCTGCTTACGCTTATTCCTTTTCTGGCAATACAAGGTTCACTGACTACCTCGCCTCGTATTCTACTACAGCCGGAAGTATGGAGTCAGCTCCTGTTTTTGGGAATTGTGGCTTCATTTCTCTGCTTCATGTTGTGGAATGTCTGTTTGCGAAAATTGAATACGATTGTCTTGTCGAACTACATTTACCTGATTCCAGTCATATCGATATCAGCCTCAAATCTCATCTTGGGTGAAAGTTTGAATGCTGTAATTATAGCGGGCACAATACTGGTTATAGCAGGAATGTACTTTGCCGGAAAATAAAAGAAAGGGGAGTATTAAAAGAAAAAAAGCCAAACAACCAACTGGTTGTTTAGCTTTTCCTGGTACCCAGACCCGGGGTCGAACCGGGATGGATGTTACTCCACTGGTGTTTGAGACCAGCGCGTCTACCGATTCCGCCATCTGGGCAACTTTTTTTCAGGGAAATGTTTCCCCTTAATTGCGGTGCAAAGATATGAACATCTTTCTAATCCTCCAAATATTTCACAGGTTTTTTCTCTTTATCCCCCACAATCTGACAGATTTTACACCGACAGCGCACAGTTATCACGACCGTTGACATGCTGTTTTAAGACTTTTCTGCAAAGCATAGCGCGTACAAACGTACGAACATACAGAACCGACAAGAAATATTATTCCTGTAGAAACCATTATATTACCAATTCCGACCAACGGTGAAACAATTCCTCCAAAAGCAAATCCCAATGCTCCCAATAAAGCTGATGCCGTTCCCGCATTATCGTGTTCGCAGTCCATGGCTAAAGTATTGGAAGCAGTAAAAGTAAGTCCAAGCATCGACAAAAGACCAATCAGCAACAATTCGTATGCCCAGAAACTGCAATCCGAAACTAAAGCTACCAGAAGCAATGCAGAAATCAGGACCATTCCGGAACTGCCATAATACAAGGCTTGCTCCAGTCGGCGGAACCTGATGGCCGAAGCTGCCGATATGACAATAAATATGGCATTTATTCCAAAACATATACTAAACATCAACGGGGAAAATCCATAATGCTGCTGCATAATGAACGGTGCCGAAGAGATATTGGCAAACAGCACGCCTTGTGCAAAACCGAACTGTAATGTATAGCATACATACCTAGGATTACGAAGAACATCGATGAAGCTGCGGAACACATGCTTCCAGCTTTTTTCTTTTCTCGCCTCAACCGGAAGTGATTCTTCAAAATGAATGCTTCCCCAAAGCAATATCAATCCCAGCGCAAAAAGGCACCAGAAAATGCCTGTCCAGCCTACACTTCCTGCAAGGAACCCTCCTCCCATGGGTGCTGCCACAGGAGCTACCCCATTGATGGCACCAATCAATGCCAGCATTTTTGCCAGCTCACGCCCAGCATACTTGTCGGCTGCAACCGAACGTGATATAACAATCCCTCCTGCTCCGGCTATGCCTTGCACCAAACGCCAGCCGACGAACTGCATAATGGTATAAGAATAGATACAACCGATAGTAGCAACAGCAAACAGGGTCATCGATAGAATAAGCGGTAATCTGCGACCATATTTGTCGCTTAACGGCCCGAAAAGCAACTGCCCGACCGCAAGTCCGATCATACTTGCCGTAAGTCCTAACTGAACCATCGAAGATGTAGTATGGAAATATTCTGACATGGCTGGCAAGGTAGGCAAATACATATCCGTAACAAACGGTCCAAACGCCGTAAGCATTCCTAAAAACACAAGTATAAATACCTTCGAATTCTTTTTACCCTTCATCTTATTATCCTTTTTTACCGCTGCAAAATTAAGGAACTTTCCTACAGAGATACCAACGTTTTACGGCACAAAACTTATCATTTCGGGAACAAAATCAAGTTTTTTTCCGATAAATTTCTACATTTGCCTACATAAACAGAATATCAATCATGACACCTCCTTTCTCATCCGACACATCGGTCATGCGATACGAAGAAACCAATCTGGCTTCACTCACGCAATATCCCTTTCGATTTGAATGCGGCATGCAATTACTTTGTATCAGCGGAAATAGTATTATCTCTACCGGAGTAGAACGATATGACTTCTGCGAAACTTCAGAGTTGATTTTTCTGGGAGGAAGTCTGATACAGGTTATCGATCCTTCACCCGATTTTAAAGTAAGAATGTTATTGTTTCCCAAAAACATTTTCTTGAAAGCATCCCTGCCGATTGACACTTCATACTTTAACTATATGAGCGAAGTTCCTTCCTTCAACCATGCAGCGAACGATGCCAGCCGGGAAAGCTGGAAGCGGGTAAACCAATGGATGGACATGGCAGAGCTTCTGTTTACTCATCCAGCCAGATATTTCCGTGAACAACTGGAACAGAATTTTCTGCAAAGCCTGTTTATGTGGATATTCAATACAATTCCACAACAGTATCTTTCCATACATAACAAATATAGCCGGAAACAAACCTTGTATCACCGCTTTATGGTATTATTGCGGGAACACAGTACGCAAGAGCATCAGATAGGTTATTATGCCAACCGGCTCTGCATTACGCCCCGTTACTTAAACGAAGCTGTCATTCGGTACTCTAACGGACGGACTCCTAAGCAACTTATAGATGAACAACTTACAGCCGAGCTGAAAGTGCAGCTAAGCAATCCCAATCTGTCCATAACGGAAATATCTCAACTGTTCAATTTTCAGGAGCCAGCGAACATGTGCCGCTTTTTCAAAAAAAATACGGGAATGTCGCCTAAGGAGTTTCGCAGTCTGAATAAGCTGTAACCCATTATTCACGCTTTCGGTTGATAATGGCGTAAGGCAAATGAATCATGATACTACATATACGATACAGCAAATTCTTCTCACTTACCCGAGCCGACATCGCATATCGTGCACAGAGGTATGCACAAACGGCTCCAACGAGAAATAGCAATCCAGCCGTAAACATCATATCGCCTAAGCCAACCAGCGGAGGAACCAGTCCGCCAAACAGGAAACCGATGGCTCCCAATAAAGCCGAAGCAATGCCGGCATATCGGCGTTCACAATCCATTGCCAGTGCATTCGAAGCCGTATAGCTCATGCCTACCATCGCAAGTAAACAGAAAATCAGTATTTCGTATATCCAAAAATTGCAGTTCAGCGAAAGGCAAACCAGCAGACAAGCAGAAATAACCAACATCCCATTGCTGCCGATATGAAGGGCATGTTCCATTGTGGGGAGCTTAACCGATATGGTAGAAGATATAACCATGGCGATAGCATTGACTCCAAAACACAAACTGAACATCATCGGAGATAATCCATAGTGCTGCTGCATGATAAAAGGAGCCGAAGCTATATTGACAAAAAGTACTCCCATCGTAAATCCATATTGCAAAATATAGAACAAGTACTGCCGGTTACCCAATACAACTCCAAAGTTCCGGCAAATTCCTTTCCAGTTCACTTCCGGACGACGATGCTCGGGTAAAGATTCCTGCATGTGAAAACTCCCGCACAACAATACCACTCCCAGCAAGAACAAGAACCAGAAAATACCATGCCATCCTGTACTTTCGGCCAACAGACCTCCAGCTATCGGAGCTGCTACGGTAGCAATTCCATTAATCGCACCGATTATAGCCAGCATAGTAGCCAGTTCGCGTGCTGAATACTTATCGGTAGCTATCGAACGAGAAAGGACAACTCCACCAGCACCGGCAATTCCCTGTACAAAACGTAATACCACGAACTGCATGATGTTTTGTGAAAAAATACACCCTACAGTAGAAATCAGGAACAGGGATAAAGCAATGATTAACGGACGCTGACGACCGTATTTATCACTCAACGGGCCAAAAATCAATTGTCCAGCAGCCAGTCCTACCATACTTGAGGTAAGTCCTAACTGAACCATGGAAGAAGTTGTATGAAAATAATCGGACATAGCAGGCAATGTAGGCAGATACATATCCATAACAAAAGGACCAAATGCACTCAACATGCCCAAAAACGCCAGTATAAATAGTTTCGAATTTTGCTTCTGTACTGTTATCATCTCTTTTTTACCTTCATTTCTCGGGTGCAAAATTACGCCATTACTACGGAAAGATTTATTTCTTTAAAAGTACAAAACATTTCATTTTAAGAACATCTGTATAATCTATCGGGGAATATCAGTATATTTGCGGTATAAAACAGAATACATTCATGTCATACTCATTACCGTCGGACACACGATCTATTCTATACGAAGAAACAGATTTATCACAGCTCAAACAGAAACCTTGCCATTTTAAGTGCGGCATTTACTTAATATGTACACATGGGCAGGCACTCGTTTCTACAGGCGTACAGCAATATATTTTCGAAGAACAGACTGAATTGATTTTCCTGACAGGCAGTTTGATACAAGTTGTACAGGCATCGTACGACTTCAGAGCGCGTATTCTAATGTTTCCACAGGAAGTTTTCCTGAAAGCAGTACTTCCCATTGACACACCTTATTATAATTATGCACACGAACACCCCTGTTACCATCATACAGAAGATGAGCGAAGTCAGAAAACATGGAAGGAAATCAATTTATGGATGGATATGGCACAAATGCAATTCATGAACAATACTCCTCAATTCCGGCAACAACAGGAATACAACTTCCTGCAAAGTTTGCTGATGTGGCTGTTCAGTACCATTCAGGAAAAACTGGCAGTGAAAAAGCAATACAGCAGGAAACAGATTCTTTACTACCAGTTCCTGCAACTGGTAAGGGAATACAGCACACGAGAACATCAGGTAGCTTTTTATGCCGACAAGCTGTGTATCACATCACGATACCTGAATGAGATTATTGCCTTATATGTCAATGGACGGACTCCCAAGCAATTGATTGACGAACAATTAACAGCTGAAATCAAAGTGTTGCTGGATGATCCACATTTGTCGGTTACCGAAATAGCACAACATTTCAATTTTCCAGACCAGTCGTACCTGAGTCGTTTCTTTAAAAAGAATACAGGCATGTCACCCAAAGAGTTCAGAAGCCAGGAAAGATGACAGCAAACAAAAAAAACAAAAGGGAACACATCATTTTCTAACGAAAAGGATCTGTTCCCAATTTGTTTTTCCTATTCTACTGAATAGAGAAATTTGTATATAAACCAAAGCTATGAGCAGGTACTTCCAGATGAGTAGCTGTAATATTTTCCAGCATTTCTTCATTACAGAAATTATACCATTCTCCCGTTACAGGGAATACATGCTGCATATCAACAGGCTGGTCTGTAAAGTTTCCCACAACAATAAGTTGTTTGCCATCGACAGTTTCCAAACGAATATAGCGTCCGTCGTTCCAGTCATTATCGGAAACCCTCCATTCCTTAAAAGCGTTCTGACTAAAGACCTCCGGATAAGTCTTGCGTAAAGCCAGCAGGCGACTATAAGTTGTATATAACTCATCTCTTTCGGGTATATCCTGATAAGACCATAAAACGGGTTTCGGATCTGTTTTATGGTCTTCGCCAGAAATGACCTCCCCTTGTTGATTGGCATCTCTCGAAACATCATATCCCAGTTCTCCGAACTGCCAGATCATTTTTGGGCCCGATACCGTAAAGAAGAAAGCAGCATTTGCCTCCAATTGTTGCATCCGTACCGCCAAATCGGTTTGCAATAATCCGTTTCCCCATCGAGTCTGCTTATAAGCGCACCGTTCTTCGTCATGACTTTCCATATAGCCTACCCATCCTCCTTCCTTCATCGTAGTATGCAATGTGGTCAATCCCGTAAAACTGCTTCCGTCACTCCACCCCATTGCCGACTGACAATAAGCGTTATTCATGTTACGCCATAGCTTTATACCTATTTGAGAAAGCTCACTTTCCTCTTCGATACCTGCCAGATGTTCACAAATCATAACAGCATTCGGATTTGCTTCTTTGACAGCCTGATAGTAATCTTTTAAAATAGCCACACGACTGCCATCGTAATTTCCTGAAGTATTTTCGTTACTCGTTTTATTTGTAAATCCTTTTGTCAGGTCGAAACGAAATCCGTCTATTTTATATTCATCAAGCAGGAATTTAAGGTTACGCTTTACAAAACGACGTGTCAGTTCGGACTCGTGGTTAAAATCGTAGAAGACACTGAACGGATGAGGAGCTGTTTCGTTAAACCACGGATTGTTTGAAGCAGGACATCCTTTTGCTTCGTTCCAGTATAGCCTTACATTGGGCATATTGCCCGTAGCATGATTATACACGACATCAAACAAAACCGCTATTCCCCTGCTGTGGCACTCATCGATAAAACGTTTATACATATCCTTTGTTCCGTAAGCTTTATCCAACGCAAAGAAGAAGCAAGGATTGTATCCCCAGCTATTATTACCGTCAAACTCTTGTACCGGCATCAGCTCAATGGCATTAATACCCAGAGTCTGCAAGTAATCCAACTTTTGTAAAGCTCCATTCAAATCACCACTTTCCGTAAAATCGCGTAAAAGCATTTCATAAATCATCAGATTATCAACATCTTTTATTTTGAAATTCGTGTTATTCCAGCCATACTCCTGCTGTTGCAATCTAAAAGTGGATACAAGGCCTATACCTTTATCCGGATATTGTCTTTCGTCGACCGGATATGTAGACGCTGCAATATATTTATCATTATCAGGATCTAAAATTTTTTCCGTATAAGGATCTGCCAGACGCATGGCACCATTGGATGAGGTTCCTACATAATACTGAAAACGATATTCCTCAACAGGATCCAACCCCGAAACGGTCATCCACCAGCATCCTGCTGCTTCGTCGCGATACATCTGCGATGATTCATCATTAGCTAATGTCCAGTCATTGAAATCTCCCACGACATACGCATAGTCTTTATGGCTACCATCTGTTGCTTTATCATAAAGTACAAATGTTACCGATTGATTATCAGCATCCAGGTTGATGCCTTCTTGTACTCCGGCCGGCAATGATTTCTCTTTCACTTCGCCGGGAATGAAGCCGTGATATTTCGTATCAGTAACACTTATAAACTGATCTTTGTCAAGACCTTTCTTACTACCATCCGCACTACGTATGATAATGCCCAACTGCTCAACAGGCGTTGTTTCGGAACCGAACCATTCCCGCACAGAGGGAGAAAGCGTTATAGTCCATACATTAGCCTCAGCCTGGCTTTTAGAAAACTTACATTTTTCAATATTTTCATTCCATTCGGCAGGAACGTACATCCACACTCCCTCCCTGACCACTCCGGTATGAAGATATACATCACCCACATATCCGTATAAGTCTGAGGTCGGTGATGCTTTAAATGTAATCGTGAGAGGCTGATCGGCATCGGGAGTTTCTGGCAAAAAAGTAAATCCTTCCTTTAAATCACCTGTCGTTTCACCAGGTAAGACCTCCGATTTAGTGTCACTGCATGAGGTAAGAAAAGTTAATGCCAGCAAGATATAAGTCAGTATACGATTTTTCATAGATAAAAGAAAAAAAAGTGCGCACAATGTGGCATAACCCATCGACGCACTTTTACAATTAATAATATTGTTATTTGGCAATCAATTCATAAGTATAATCGGGAGTTGAAAGATCTACAACAACCTGATAATCTCCAGCAGTTACGCTGATGTTTTCTCCTTTAGGAGCCAGTTTTCCATCGCTATCTCCAAGACCGAAATCTCCATTAGGAACATCCCATTCATCATTTGCACGGAATTTAATTGTACCATCCGTCAATGTCATATCCACTTTCAGCTTCAAGTCGGCCGGATCATAAACCAAATCTGTATCTTCATTCCATCCACCAGGAGTTGCATCTCCGATAACTCCAAAATTTACAAGCTGAACCGCATATGTAAGCTCCTTAATATTGAAAGTAAGATAATAATATCCTTCTTCGGCTGTCAGATTACCAGCATCTTCAATAGTCGACAATGTTCCTTCTGTTGAGCCAGCTCCATAATTAGGACCATCCCAATTTTGCTGTGAGATACATTTATACTCACCATTTAAATAAGCGTATCCGGCATAATTACCTTCTGCATCTACCGGATAAAGTTTCCCTATAACCGCAGCATCCGGCGCCCACCCCTGATGAGCTCCCACAACATATAATTGCTCCGGTCCGTCAATCGGAGCCTCAGGTTCCGGTTCATATGGAATGATTCGCCAGTTCTCGTTATCTTCACAACTTACAAGCCCGAAAGAAAGCAGCAAGGCCAATGCTATATACTTGAAATATGTTTTCATATGTTTCTAAATTATATAAGTTCTTTATTTTGAATATCCCGGATTTTGTGTCAGATTCTGGTTGACAGCAAGAGTATTTGCATGAATCGGGAATACCTGCAAATAAGGTTCTGTTTTAGGACGATCGGTTATGGCATCGTTAAACTTACCAAAACGAATCAAATCCTGACGTCTCCATCCTTCCCATGCCAATTCCAGCATACGTTCTTTTAACAAATTATCCAAAGTCGCATCTGCATGAGGTGCGCCGACACGATTTCTGACTTCATCCAAATCGGCCTGTCCACTCTGCCCGTTACGAACCAAAGCTTCGGCACGCATCAACACTACATCAGCATAACGGAACAACACCCAGTCGTTATGAGGACACTGACCATCTTCGGTTGCAGTCGGATCGTCCGCATACTTATACATACGTGCCCCCGCCATCTTCATACTGGTGTCGCTCTTGTCGAACTGAAGTTTAATTGCCATCGGCAAATATTCCAAAGGCTCTCCTGTTTCACTGTTGATAACTTCCTGTCCGTTTACAACAACTCGTCCTGTATAATAGGTCAGTTCCAAGCGAGGATCAGGATTTGCTGTACCATATCCGAATGTTTTCATAGCCTCAATAGTGGCAGAAGATCCGTTCCAACCTCCATTACCAAAGCCTAATGCCTTTCCTACATCGTAATGACGTGAACGTACCAGATACATATTACGAGATTTATACAATGTAGGATCCATAGGAATAACAAAAATATTTTCTTTAGAACCCTCATTGTTTACAACGAAATTCGCAAGGAAACCATTCGTTCCCTGATTCAGGGCATACCCACATTCCTTGATTTTATCGCAATAGGCAACAGTAGCTTCCCAACAGTTTTTTTCTATTCCATCTACCGTAAACATAATATTCTTGCCATCAGGACGAGATTGATCTGTCCAGTCATTATCGGTATAAACTTCTGCATTCAAGGCCAGCTTAGCCATAAGGAAATAAGCCGCAGCCTTCGTCATACGTCCATAATATTCTCCTTGAGCTGCACTCTTTTCATCTACAAGCAAAGGAATTGATTCTTCCAGTTCCTTCTTTACAAAATTAAATACCTCACTACGTTCAGACTGCTTGACATCTTTCATCTGAGTAAGTGAAGATTCAACAATCGGTACACGTGCAAACATATCCAGCAAATAATAATAATACATGGCACGAATAGCACGTACTTCGGCTTTATAGATATCGAAATACTCATTGTCCGGATCCATTTCCTTCAATTCAGTCAATTTATCAATAGACTGATTACACTGAACTACGACTCCATACAAATAATCCCATGTGGAAATAATAAGACCATTGTTCACACCCCAATTGTGAGTAAACAAATCTCTCCATAGTCCACCATCATCCCAGTCACCACCTCTCGTCGGAAGAATGGCATCATCAGCACTAAATGTATTTAAATCATAAAGTCCTCGGTCAGTTCCAGCTATACCACTGCCTCCCGCATCTGCGCCAATTTTGGTATAAAGATTAGCAACTGTATTCAAATAAATCATTTCCGGATTTTTATATGCTTCATCTTCCGGCATCTGATCAATCGGAGTTTCTTCCAAAAAAGAAGAACATCCACTAAAACTCATTGCTGCTGCAATAAAAAAACTATATAATAATTTTCTTTTCATAGTAATATTCATTTAAAAGTTAAGGCTAAGTCCCAGTGAATAAGTACGTGTAAGCGGATAGAAACGTTTATCATCAACACCTAAATCACTTCCTACTGTAGAACTGTTAATCATCGGTGACAATCCTGAATAGTTAGTAATAGTAGCTAAATTATTTACAGAGAATGTCAATCTTAAAGAATTGATATTCTTCAAGTTCTTTGTATTCAAATTCCAACCTAATGTTACATAATCAATATGTACATAATCTCCTCTTTCCAACCAATAATCGGTTACTGTCTGATCGTGGATATTCTTTTCTGGAGCTCCTTTCATCACATTATAAGTAGGGAACAAACTCATATTCATGTACGACAAAGAAGTTCCATTATAAATCTTATGTCCAAATGCACCGCTGAACTGAGTCTGGATATCAAACTGTTTGTAACGGAAGCTAATATTACCACCTAAATAGAATTTTGGCATAGCTTGTCCGGCAATATAGCGATCTTTTCCATCAGATATATCGACACCTTCCTGACCATCAATATCAAGAATATGATAAGTATATTCTCCATTACCAGTCATATCGATAAGTCCGTCACATTTAGGCAAATAAAATACGCCCAACGGCTGTCCTACCATCTGATAAATAACCTGATTATTTCCTCCGATAAATCCGGCACCATTCATTCCACCTAAGTTCATATATTCCTTAGCACTCAATGACTGTCCCATATATGAGCCACTCAATGACAACAGTTTATTCTTCTGCCAAGAGAAGTTTGCAGAGATAGTCAATTCCATATCTTTGGTTTTTACAGGTACGCCTGTTACTGCTACTTCAATACCGGTATTTTCCATTTCACCCAAATTGGCCAACAAAGTATTGAATGCAAAAGGAGGTACAGGTACAGCATAGTTATACAACAAGTCACTTGTCTTTGAATAATAATAATCTAAAGTACCAGTCAAACGGTTATCAAAGAATCCAGCATCGATACCAACATCAAACATACGTTTTACTTCCCATTTCAAGTCAGGGTTATCATTACGATTGATTCCGTATGTAACAACAGGTTTACCATTTACGGTAGTTACTCCTGTCGGACTCATCAGTTTCAAAGAATTATACGCACTGATTGCATCCTGATTACCAGTAAGACCGTAACCCGTTCTAATCTTCAAATTGGAAACGACATCTACATCCTTCAAGAAACTTTCTTCCTTCAATACCCAAGCCAATGAAGCTGATGGGAAGAATCCCCACTTATTGTTTGCTCCCAGTTTAGAAGAACCATCGGCACGCATATTTATTGTTGCAATGTATTTATCAGCAAAGCTATAATTGAAACGTCCCATGAACGAAGCAATTGAATAGCCATTCGAATATGAACTGACATCTCCATATTTTACTTCACCACCAGCACCTAAATTATTATATTCAAAGAAGTTTGTACCGAACTGTTTTGCTTTTGCGCCAAAACCCGTATATTTATAATCTTGCAATTCGGCCAGACCTAAGATATCAATATAATGCTTTCCAAATGCTTTCTTATAATTTGCCGTAAAGTTACCCAACAACACTCCACTCTTATTATCTGATTTTTCAGCAATACCACTTTGACCTTGTCCTGCCTTAATATTACTCGGAGTATATTTTGAATTCTCTTTCACATTATAAGTATAAGAACCAAAAGCACTTAATTTCAATCCATCTATAACAGTCCATGTAATACGTGCATTAGCATTAATGTAACTATTCGACTCAACATCCTTTATAGTCAAACGTCCCAAAGGATTCTGAGTTTCATTTGCATTCGGATCTTCCGGCCATGAACCATCGGCATTTGCAAAATCGGGGAAAGTCGGATTAAATGCAGCTGCAGAATAGAATGTCTTCTGATAGTCATTCAGATAACGTTTATCAACTTTAGAACCAAACATTCCGAAATCAAGTTTAACCTTGTCATTAAACATAGTTTGCGAAGCATCCAGTTTTGCAGTATAATTACGCATATAATTATCCTTAATGATACCCTTCTGGTCTATAACACCAATAGAAGCACGATAATTAGACGATTCAGTACCTCCCCCAAAAGACAAACGATGATTCTGAGTATAACCTGTCTGCTGCATAGCTTCTATGAAGTTTGTATCATACCCCATATCCAATGCATTAGCATATCCTCTATCAGCTACAACCTGACGATATGCATTGGCATCCAGCATTTCCAAATTCTTATAAACAGTTTCTACACCAAAACTACCATCATAACTTAAAGTCTTAACACCATTTTTACCTTTAATGGTAGTAACAACGATAACACCACTCGCACCTCTGGAACCATACTGTGCTGTTTCTGAAGCATCTTTCAAAACTGTAAAGCTTTCGATATCAGCAGGAGAGATAGCATTCAACATACTCAAATCTCCAAATACACCGTCAATAATAACTAACGGATCATTACCACCCGACAACGAAGTTGTACCACGTACACGAATAGAAGCTGAAGCTGTAGGGTCACCACCCGATTTCTGGATATTTACACCTGCAACTTTACCTTTAATAGCTTGCAAGGGGTTAGTTACAACGCCAGCATTCATATCTTCACGTCCGACACGCTGAATTGCACCTGAAACAGTACGCTGACTACCTGTAGCATAACCGATAACAATAACATCGTCCAGAACTTCCGTATCTTCATGAAGAACGACTTTCATATTGGCTGTTGCCGGAAGTTCCTGATTTTTATAACCAATAAAAGAAACGACCAAAATATCGCCTTTTTTAGCATCCAGAGTAAAATTTCCATCAAAATCGGTAATAGAGCCATTTGTCGTACCTTTTACTAAAATATTAGCTCCAATAATAGCCTCACCATTTTTGTCTACAACACTTCCCTTGACAACCAAGTTCTGCGCTAATACTTGAAGGGAAAAAAACATACCCACTATTGCCAACAGTAGATATTTCCCTGTGTGTTTAATAAATAGATCCTTGTTCATATTATTAAATTTTAAGTTAATAAAATTCCATATAGTTTACACTCCATTATGAATTATACGAATGGAGGCAATGTATTATTGCCTATTGAAAAAAATACTTACTATCTAAAAGAAAAGACAAACTTTGTAATATATCAGAAAAGGAAATGCCTCCTCTTCTGATATATTATTATTAAATTCAATACCTATTTACTTGATTTCTTTGATTGAAATAGCGTAACCGCCTCCAATACCTGCTTTCAGAGTTATTTTACTCTTGTTTGTGACTTTTTTCTTTGTTATGGTATACGCCTGAGGATTTTTATCCCAGCTTGCATCCTTGGCATCAGCATAAATAGTTGCTTCATATTTCTTGTCAGGATCGAGGAAGTCGAATGACAATTTAGAAACGTGACCGTTATAACCTGCCGTACATCCTACATACCAGTCGTTTGTATTCTTTGCGCGACGAGCAATGGTTATGTATTCTCCCGGTTCTGCCTCCAAGTACTTAGACTCATCCCAGTCGACAGCCACATCTTTGATAAACTGGAAAGCATCCATAAAACGTTCATAGTTTTCAGGAACATCAGCAGCCATCTGCAACGGACTATACATGGTTACATACAATGCCAGCTGACGTGCAAGCGTTGTACGAGCATGAGATTTATTATTCGGATTCATCTTACTGCAATCCGGTTCAAAGATACCCGGTGTATAATCCATCGGACCACCGATAAGACGAGTAAACGGCAAAATCGTTGTGTGATTTACATTGTTACCACCGAAAGACTCATATTCAGTTCCACGAGCCGATTCATTGCCAATCAGATTAGGATAAGTACGGCAAAGTCCTGTAGGACGTACTGCTTCGTGAGCATTAACCATAATTTTATAATCAGCAGCTTTCTTTACAGCATACAAATAGTGATCAACCATCCACTGACCGTAGTGATGTTCTCCTCTCGGAATAATGTCACCTACATAACCACTCTTTACAGAATGATAACCATTATCTACCATAAATTGATAAGCTTTATCCATATGGCGTTCATAATTGCGGACAGAAGATGAAGTTTCATGATGCATCATCATTTCAATACCTTTACTTGCCGCATAACGATGAATTTCTTCTACATCAAAATCTGGATAAGGAGTCACGAAATCGAACACATAATCTTTGCTCTTACCAAACCAGTCTTCCCATCCTTGATTCCATCCTTCCACCAGTACAGCATCAAAACCATGTTTAGCAGCAAAATCAATATAACGTTTTACATTTGCCGTATTAGCAGAATGCTTTCCATTTGGCTTAGTCTGTGAGTAATCAGTTTGTCCCAATTTTACACTTGGCAATTCATCTGTATATGCCCATGTACCTTTATTGGTGATCATATCCCACCATACGCCAATATATTTCACAGGATGAATCCAAGAAGTATCTTCTATCTTACATGGTTCATTCAGGTTCAAGGTAATTCGCGAAGCCAGAATGTTACGGGCATCATCGCTTACGATAATCGTACGCCAAGGCGAATTACATGGAGTCTGCATATATCCTTTATCTCCCTTTGCATCAGGAGTCAGCCATGATTCAAAAATCATATTCTTATCATCCAAGTTCAAACTCATACAAGAATAATCTTTCAATGCAGCTTCATGCAAGTTTATATAAAGCCCATCATCAGTCTTCATCATCAATGCTGTTTGAACACCTGTTTGTGAGAACACATACTGTGAAGAATTTTCTGTTACAGCCGAACTCATCTTTCCACGTATTTCAGATAAGCGTGAAGTTGTGTAATCGTATTCTTGTGTATCATAATCTCCCGGAATCCAGAATGCTGTATGATCTCCCGTCATAGCAAACTGAGTATGTTCTTCTTTGATAACAAAATAATTCAGATTTTTTTGCTGAGGGAACTCGTATCGAAAACCTAAACCATCATTGAACAAACGAAAACGGATAATGATATAACGATCATTTTCAGGCTGGTCAAGTGTAACTTCCAGTTCGTTGTAATGATTACGGATTTCACTTTCTTCTCCCCACACCGGACGCCAAACTTCATCGAAAGTAGAAGTACGTGTATCTTTAATCTTAAATCCAGTCATCAGATTCATTTTTTCATCTACGCGTTCCTTATCTTTGCGTTCTGTCCATTCAAATCCGATTCTCTTTTCTGGATCTTCTCTCTTCAGTTCAAGGCCAAGAGTACTAGGCTTTATCACAGCTTTATCTTTAAAGAAAAGCTCATATACAGGAGCCCCGTTACTGTTTAAACTAAAGTTCATTTTTAAATTACCATCTGGTGAAGTCAGATTTTGTGCACTCAATGCAAACGCACAGTAGCACATAGCTACAAAGGCAAAGGTTCTTTTTAGATTCATAGTTTTATAAGGTATTATGATTAATAATTTTTTAGGTCATAAGTAAAATTAAATGCGTTATCAGTTTGTTATTTCTTTCATATGAAAAATACAAACCTACAAAACATTTAATTAATTATATTTCAGATAATTGACTCATAAGACAGGAGCAATAAATATAAATCCATTAGAAACAGAAAATCAAAATTTCACGTTCTTTCAGAGATAATTTATCTGTCAAAGCCACATGCTTCCCACTCAAGAAATCTATGCTTTCCGGCTGTGGCAATATCTCCTGGTAAGGTTTTAAATTCAATTCCTGCGGACTATCCGTACCATTCATTATTACAACAACAGACTTGCCATTATACACTCGTTGATAAACATAGGTACCCTGACTGATAGAATAATGTTTTAATGTACCATGAGAAAGTACTTTATTTCCCTTACGCCAATTCAATAATTTACGAGTAAAATCGAATGCTTCATTCTGCAATGCTGTACGTCCATCTGGTACGAAGCAATTTATTTTATCTTCTTGCCAGCCCCCAGGAAAGTCCTTTCTTAATTCTCCATCTCCATTTCCCTTGTCACCAGTCATCAAAATCTCTGTACCATAATATATCTGCGGTATTCCGCGTGTAGTAAGCAAAAATGTTATGGCCTGTTTATACCGCGTCAAGTTAGCAGCCTTCTCATCAGTTGTAACAAAACGAGAAGTATCATGGTTATCGAAGAACACCAGCAGATTCATCGGATCTGCATATACGATATCCTGTGTCAGATAGTCGTACAATTTATACAGTCCTCCTCCCCATTCTCCAGTTTCTTCATCAAAAGCTTGGTTCATCAAACTTTGTAAAGGGAAATCCATTACTGTCGGTAAATTGGAATTTCGTGGAGCTGCCAGTTTGCTATCTTTCTGCCAATAAGAAACTAAGACATTACTATTTAACCATGTTTCACCTACGATATTAAAATAAGGATATTCTTCAAGTACTTCCTTACACCATTCACTCATAAAATCAAAATCAGCATACGGATGAGTATCCTGACGAATCCCATTAATGCCCGTATACTCAATCCACCAAATACTATTTTGAATAAGATAACGTGCTACATGACGATTACGCTGATTCCAGTCAGGCATAACTGAAGTAAACCATCCATCAGTAGCAATCTTACGTTCATACTCACTGGCATGTACATCCATTACGCTAGCTGTTTTAAATGAAGTCTGCACATATTCCGAGTGAAAATTAAACCATTCTTTAGAGGGTTTATCTTTAAACAGGTAATTTTCACTACCACAATGGTTGAAAATCATGTCCATCACAACCTTCAACCCTTTCTGATGTGCCTTTTCAACCAATGTCTTAAATTCCTCATTACTTCCTAAACGACGATCCAGCTGATAATAATCTGTAATGGCATAACCATGATACGACCCCTCTTTCATGTCGTTCTCCTGAGTTGGATTCAGCCAAATAGCTGCTACCCCCAAATCTGCAATATAATCCAGATGATCAGCAATACCTTGTAAATCACCTCCATGCCGAGCAAAAGAGTCATTACGGTCTACTCTATTTTCGAGCATTCCTTCAACAATATCATTATCTGGATTCCCATTAGCAAAGCGATCAGGCATAATCAAATAAAGGACATCCTCCGAAGTAAATCCCTTTATATCATCTCCCTTACGTATACGCTTTTTTAGCTCATAAGGAATCGTCTGTGTTTTTTTCCCTTCCTTCAACAATATATTAAAGATCTGTGCTTTTGCCTCCGACAAATCCAGATAAAGCAACAAGTAATTCGGATTATCCTGCTTTACCACTTCTTTCAGGATAATTCCTTTTCCAGACAGCGTCACATCACAAGAAGCAATATGATCACCATATAATAAAATCTGTAGTTCAGGATTTTTCATTTCGGCCCACCAATACGCAGGAGCAACCTTATGAATCTTTACAGCCCCATTCGCACGACAAATTCCGAAAAGACTAAAGACAGCCATAAATAAAAGCCATATCTGTATCTGTTTCATGATATTTAAGATTAATATGATTTAAAATGTTTTTCAATGCAAAAGTATACCTCTGTTAATTTTTTTGTTATATTTGGAATTAAAATATAAATGCCTTATCAAAGTAAATTACTGAAAATAAGAATCTTGTTATCAACATAACATACCAATAATATAAACGGATTTAACTTTTGTTCTTGCATTATTACTTGGTAAAAACATACAATAAATAACAATGAAACAAAATATGCTCAGAATCAAATACAGATTTTTCTGGTTGCTGGCTGGAATGATTTTATTCATTTTGCCTGCTAAAGCAGAAGAGTTATCCCACGAAAAGGTATTGGAGCAGCTTGATGAGGTCATCTCGCAGAAAGCACTATATCGTACAGAACGTGAAAGAACTCTCTATCAGCTTAAACAACGCCTTTATTACGCCACAACCGAAAAGGATAAGTACGAGCTTTACAATGAATTATTCGGGCTGTATTTACACTATCAGGCGGATTCCGCCTCTCATTATATAAACAAAAAGGCAGAATACGCTGCACTGCTGAACAAACCGGAATTATACAATGAAATAATTATCAACCGGGCAGAAGTAATGGGAGTTATGGGAATGTATAGTGAAGCATTAACCGAATTACAAAAAATACAACCAGAACAGCTGGGCAAGAAAAATCTGACATATTATTATTTTACTCTGCGCACATATTATGGATGGCTGGCCGATTATACCGTAGACCGTAAAGCTAAACAAAAATACCTGCAACTGACAGATCAATATCGTGATTCGATAATGAACAATATAGATTCCTGCATAGACCGCAACATTGTTCTATCCGAACGATTCATACTCTCTTCGCATCCCGACAAAGCAATTCCTATGTTAAACCAAATGCTTACCACTTCCCTCGACATGAAGCAGAAAGCATATGTAAACTATACGCTGTCACTGGCATACGAAGCAAAGAATGAAATCGATATGCAAATCTATTATCTGGCACAAACTGCCATCATCGATTTAAGTATGCCAGTCAGAGAATATGCTTCGCTGCAAAAACTGGCACGACTCCTTTACCGACATGGAGATTTGAAAAGAGCATACAGCTACCTAAGCTGCTCTATGGAAGATGCAGTGGCTTGCAATGCCCGACTACGTTTTGCGGAAGTTACAGAGTTTTATCCGATTATTGATCATGCATATTCGCAAAAAGAAGCGCAAGAAAAAAGAATGGTTGTCATACTTCTGGTATGTATGGGCGTACTGGCTATCCTACTGATCATACTGGCTTTATACTTATATTACGGATTAAAGAAACTGTCGGTTATGCGAAAGAACCTGTACATATCCAACAAAGAGTTGCAGGCAGCCAATATGAATCTGGCACAGACCGGTAAAATCAAGGAAGTATATATAGCCCGTTACCTGGACCGCTGTGTCAGCTATCTGGACAAACTTGAACAATATCGCCGTTCGCTCGAAAAACTGGCAATGGCTTCACGCATCGACGACCTGTTCAAAGCTATACGCTCCGAACAATTCCTGCGCGACGAGCGGAAAAATTTCTACAATGAATTCGACAAATCGTTTTTAGAGTTGTTCCCCAACTTCATTACCGATTTCAACAATCTGCTGAACGATGAAGGAAAAATATATCCCAAGCCCGGTGAAATACTCAATACGGAACTTCGTATTTTTGCCTTAATACGCCTGGGAGTAACCGACGCCAACCATATCGCTCATTTCCTTGGATACTCACTGGCTACGGTTTATAACTACCGAAGCAAAATACGCAATAAGGCAAAAGGTGACAAAGATAACTTCGAACAAATGGTGATGGGGTTATAACCAACATCAACAAACCGAAATCCAATCATTCAGAACATCCTAAAAAAGAAACTGTTTCTCAAAAATATTCAATTCTTTTGAGAAACAGTTTCCATAATGCTCCGGATAGCTTTTAAAAGCTCAATCCAGCTACAAAGTAAAATCCCTCAGTAGAAGGATTCCATATCGCCTTTGCAAACAAAGGCAACGACCAGTTTTTAGTAATCTTTATTTCCTTGGCAGCTTCGACAGCCACTTCGCATACAGCAAAACCATTTATCATATCCTTTGAATAACTGGAGTTTTCTCCACCCGTATAAAAATCATTTTCCCAAGGAGTTGCTCCAATCTCTACATTCCAGTCCAGACCGCCCAATACAAAAGGAACCGCAACCGAGCAGTAAGAAGCGTAAGCCTTGCTGCCATCTGCCTTATAGCCAATATATCCGGCAAAGTTTGTAAACCAGTTTACGGCAAGAATTCCGAAATCATATCCTACCTGAGCTTCAAAAGTATGGCTGGTATTATGAGCGCCATAGTGAAAATATCCCGGTCCGCCGCTGATCCAATAATCTGTAACCGAAACGCTAAAACCTTTTACTTCATACCCCAACGTCAAGTCAAATTCTTTTGTATCATCTTTGTCGAATCCAACCGTTCCCCATCCCGTCAAGGAAAGTCCTTTATAAGCCAATGATACTTCCGGCTGAACACTTACATTTCCTAAATCCTGACCACGCCAGACATAACCACTCACCAAATCCATACCGACGCCCGCCTCTACCTTGTCTTGCGCCTTTACCTTAACAGGGCATAAGACAAGCATTACGAACACCCATAACATCACCTTTCGGATCACTTTCATCATCATAATTTGCATCTGTCAATAACTATTTAATAAAACGGATGCAAAGTTAGAAAATAAAATCGCCCGAACCGCATCAAATGCCTTATCACTCTTACTTTTATCCCCCTAATTCTGCTTTTCTTCTTTTTCCCTGTTCCGGTAAATACTCTTTATCAAATTACAAGCCATAGGCAAATCAATGCTTCCAGTATTGATCATCAGGTTATAATGATGCGGCTCACCCCATTTTTCTCCTGTATAATATTCATAATGAGCAATACGGTTATGGTTGATCCGCCTGATTTCCGTTTCAGCCTTATCTGCCGCAATGCCATATTCCTGCACGCAACGTGCGCATGCACTCTTCAAATCGGAATAACAGAAAACCTTAATCAGATTTGGATAATTCTTCAAGACAAAATCGGCACACCTGCCCACAATGATACACGATTCCTTTTCAGCCAGTTCTTCGATAATCTTACTTTCTGCAACAAACAATACATCATCCGACGAAAGGCTGCGTTCCAATGCCTGCTCGCTACTTTTACCTAAAATACATTTCAGCCAGAAAGAAGGAATAGACTGCTCGTTTTTCTTGATATATTGTTCGTCTATGCCACTCTTTTGTGCCACCAGATGAATAAACTCCTTATCATACAGCTTAATTCCCAACTCCTTGGACAGCATTTCACCCAGCAAATGTCCTCCACTTCCATACTCCCTTGCAATGGTAATGATAACATGCTGTGCATTCTTCAGAGTAACCGTAACCTTACCAGCCCCTTCATTAATCCATTTATCGAAACAACGGTAGTAAGGACTGATAAAATGTACAATCGGTCCAACCAGCAAAGCTGCGGCTACCGTTCCTTCACGCACCCCATAGATGCCCGACAGGAAACACAATGACAGCACGCATGCGATACAGACCAGCGTAATATCGAAACACAACTTTACGTAGCCAAACTCACCGTGAAAGCGTTTAGATATGACACGGACAAAATACTCCCCAGCCATCATTGCCACATCGGCCTTTACCTCCAGCGTAATTCCCGCCGCCAATACCACACATCCTACAAGCAAGTAAGCAAACTGGCTTATATACGTCACAGGCTCCACCCAATAAAGCATGTTCATACACACATCGATAAACGTACCGAAACACAAAGAAATCGGTATCTGAAGTAAAAACATCCGCAAGTCGTCTTTCAGTTCCCGCCACGTCATAAAAGGAAGTTCGAGAAGTACGAACAAAAGATTCAGGGCAATTGTCCACTGTCCTATGGTAAGTGGAGTAAACATACTCAGCACATAGGTAACGCTCGTAATTGGAGATGTACCCAGCAAAGCCTTCGTTATAAGGGCGATACCCATGGCATTGACAAACAAGGAAACGGCAAACAAACCATACCGTCTATACATGAATTTATTCATAAAGCCTTCTATTGATTGGCGCAAAGTTCATGCTATTTTTTTATTTCCATTCATAAAAGAATAACTGTTGTTGGTTAAAAACGAAACAAATCTTATTTTTGTAAAGAAAAAACCTTTTTATGAAATTATTTGATCCTGACAAAAACGGTTTTCCTGTTTCCGGTGAAGAAAATCCTCCTTATCATGTTGTAAAATGTTCTTTTGAGAAAGAGGAATCTGTCGTTTTGAAAAAAGGATTCTTTATTATTTTAGTTGCAAACGGAACAGCGCTGCTATCGAACAACAACGACAGTCACCTTATTCGGAAAAACGATCTGATCATACTGACTCCAAGTATGACCAACACCCTGCACGAGAAAAGTTCCGATTTTGCCATGACGTGCATTTATATCTATCCTGATTATTTCGATACGCTCTCGGACGGACAGGCAATGTATCATCAACTGGCCAGATTTATCAACAAATACAATATTCCAGCACTTCATCTGGAAACGGACACATTCTGCTATCTGCAACAAACAGCCGAATTGTTCTCGGACAAACTGAAATGCTTCCGGATTTACCAAAACAGCATTACCAGTCATCTGTGCAATTTCTTATTATTGCAAATAGCCGACATTCTTTACCGGAATACCCAAAATGCTTCGGTCTGCATCAAGCGTACGGACGAGATATTCCGTAATTTCAAGAAATTACTCATCAACAATTACAAAAGACACCATGATATTCTGTTTTATGCCAACAAACTGAATATATCGACCACTTACCTTTCTCGTATCGTAAAACGTACAACCGGACGCACGGTACGCTTTCATGTATCGGAACTGCTCTGTGCAGAGGCAAGACGCCTGCTCGAAAGTACGGATATGGGAATAAAGGAGATAGCCGATAACCTCGGCTTTTCCGACCAGTCTGTCTTCGGCAAATTCTTCGTCAAGATGACAGGAGTTTCTCCACTCAAGTACAGGAAAAGATGAAAATCCTGAGAAATATAGAAAAAAAGAAAAGAGCCAAGCATCAGATTACTCATTCTGCTTAGCTCTTTTCCTGGTACCCAGACCCGCATTTGAAATAATTAAAGTAGGGAAAATGTGGGTAAAAAGAAAAACGCAGAAAAATACAGCAATATAACTATATATCAACTATTTACAATCATATTAAATTTTAATCCGAATTAATCCGATTGCAAATTATTTAGCAGATGTGGGGAAAATGTGGGGAAAATATCTATATTTGCATCCAGATAGATATTTAACCTGTAAGCCTATGAAAGTAACTTTCATCATTAAAAAAACGGCCAAACGGTATGATACCGAATCAACCGCAACTATTTATATCCGTCTGAGAAATGGAAGACAGCTTGATTCTGTTGCTCCTACCCAGCTTTCAATCAATCCCAACCTGTGGGATGAAAAAGCAGAGTGTGTAAAAACAAAAGCTGTCTGCAACGAAGATTTAAGGACTGGCATAAATGAAGAGATACGAAAGCTGAAAACCTATGTGGAAAAATCCTTTCATACGGAAAAAGAATCCGTTGATAAAGAATGGCTGAAACTGACCTTAGACAGATATTATCATCCTGAAAAGTATTTCACACCGGAAGAGATTGTCATCAAGTCGACTTTCGGAGAGCTGTTTGACAGCTTTCTGGAAAAGCATCCGTTATCGGAAGTAAGGAAAAAGAATTTCAGGGTGGTAAAAAGAGCCTTATTGCGTTATGAGCTGTATGTACGGGAAACCCAAAGAGGGCAAAAAGGATTTGTTCTTGATGTTGATACCGTCACACCTGAAACGCTGCGGGACATGTGGGACTTCTTCGAGAACGAATACCAATATTATGAATTGTACCCAAGCATTTATGAAACAATCCCGGAAAAGAGAACTCCGCAACCACGTGGAAAAAACACTCTGATAGACTGCTTTTCAAGAATACGCACATTCTTTCTGTGGTGTTTCGACAACAAGCTGACCGCTAACAGACCGTTTGACAAGTTTCCGATAGAGGAATGTAAATACGGAACCCCTGTTTATATCAACCTTGAAGAAAGGGACAGGATCTTCAATGCTGACCTGTCAGCCACTCCACAGCTGGAGATACAGAGGGACATTTTCATTTTCCAGACACTTATAGGATGCAGAGTAAGCGACCTGTACAGAATGACCAAACTGAACGTGGTGAACGAAGCCATTGAATACATACCGAAAAAAACCAAAGAGGGCAATCCTGTAACGGTACGTGTTCCGTTGAACGACAAGGCAAAGAAGATTCTTGAACGGTATAAAGACCATGAGGGAAAACTCCTGCCGTTCATATCCGAACAGAAATACAATGAAGCAATAAAAAAGATATTCAAACTTTCGGGAGTGGACAGGATTGTCACTATATTAGACCCGTTGACACGTGATGAAGTCAAAAAACCGCTTTATGAAGTGGCAAGCAGCCACCTTGCAAGACGCACCTTCATCGGTAATATTTATAAGAAGGTGAAAGACCCTAATCTTGTTTCGGCACTGTCGGGACACAAGGAAGGCAGCAAGGCTTTCAGACGATACAGGGATATTGACGAAGAAATGAAGAAAGACCTCGTTAAACTTTTAGACTAAGCCTATATGGGACAACAGGAATATGACAATTTCAAAAGACTGATAAGGGAGTGGCTTGACAGCCATCCCGATGAATATGCGACTTTCGTGGAAGAAATGAACGACAAGGAGTTCAAGGGATTTGTCAAGGTTTTCAAAGTTGCCACAACCTTGGTACCGAAATACAAGGAAGCCACACGCAGACGGATCGGAGACGACAAAATCTCCGATTTCGAGGAACTGGAGAATGTGCTTCTGGATTCAGACCTTGCCAAAAAGATTGTGAACGAGTTCCACCATTCAAAAAGGCGGAGCATCATACCTGCCATGCTCGCATGGCTGTACTACGGACGGAGTTATGAGTGCATGGTGGAACAGGGAGAGGAACTGGCCAAAAGAAAAGGTATTACAAGACTATACAAATGGCTTGTTTCCTATATGGTCAGGTTCATCATCAAAAAGAGCATCAGCAGCGGCATGAGAACCAAGGAGGACTGGGTGGCTTTCAGAAAGCAGCAGAAAGCCATTGAGGAAAACAACCTCGTGGAATGGTCTATTGAGGATGAAGAAGACATTGAAGAAACCGAAACGGAAGATACGGACAGCCTGCAGCAAGGACAGCCCAAGAGTGCCGGACGAAAAGCCGACACACGCACCCTGCCGGAGCTGCTGATAGAGAACAGGGATGTCATTATGGAAAGAATCGGAACAAGGCTGAAAACGCATACGACCGAAACGGACATCGCACGTCTGTACATCGCACTGGTGGAATACCGCTTCATGCGCCCCTGTCCCATAAAGACTTTCCGGAACGCACTGCAACAGCAATACACAGACCTCAGCATCGTACACGAAAGGGGAATACAGAAAGCGTACAGGAACCTTACCACACCTTTCGGAGGCAGCAAAAAACTGATAAAGGACATCGGGGAAGACCATGTTGCCATAGAGGAATTAAAGGCTTATCTATCCGCTTGAAATTCGTTTAATTCGTTTTTGGATTTTACGAATTTAACGCATTGAAATCCATTGATTTACGATTATTTTTCGTTATATATTTGTGCCACTATCCTAATCGGGGTAGTGGTTTTTCGTTTATAATACTGCCGAAACGGGAAGTCTTACAACCGGCAGTTTCAACAAGCCTATGACAGACCTGATGGCGATTATCCAAAGCGGAAACGGCAACATCAAACTGGAAGTGACAGGCGAAGACCTGCTCATGTTTTCAAACCAGCTGATAAGCCGTGCCAAGCATGAACTCTCCACCGCCATTGCGGAAGCGAGAAAGGAAAAGTACCTCACAAAGGAGGAAGTGAAGAAAATGTGCGACGTGTGTGACACCACCCTTTGGCACTGGGCAAAGAAGAACTATCTGAAACCCGTAAAGGTGGGGAACAAGGTCAGATACCGACAGTCGGACATACAGAAAATCCTGGGTGAACGCAATCCTTCAATCTGAGCCTATGAAAGAGGAAGAATACATGCGTGTGGGAACGACACTGTACAAGGTCGTAAACCAGCCCTGCGCCAGCGGAGGGTATGAGAAAAGACGTGTGATATGGAACAACTGCACACTCAGGCAGGACTACGGGAAGAACTATCTTGCGACCGTCCCGAAGTATGACGGATTCTGTACCGTTCCCGACCATCTGAACTACCGGAAGGAGATTGACGGTTTCCTGAATCTGTACGAACCGATAGAGCATACTCCGCAGATAGGGGATTTCCCGAACATACGTTCTCTGGTGCTTCACATTTTCGGTGAGCAGTACAATCTGGGACTGGACTATCTGCAACTGCTGTTCCTGCAGCCGTTGCAGAAACTTCCCATACTCCTGCTGGTATCGGAAGAGAGGAACACGGGCAAGAGTACGTTCCTTAATTTCCTGAAAGCCGTATTCGGGGATAACGTGACATTCAACACCAACGAGGATTTCCGGAGCCAGTTCAATTCCGACTGGGCCGGAAAGCTGCTCATTGTCGTGGACGAGGTGCTGCTCAACCGCAGGGAGGACAGCGAGCGGTTGAAGAACCTGAGCACCACATTCAATTACAAGGTGGAAGCCAAAGGGAAAGACCGCACGGAAATAGCCTTCTTCGCCAAGTTCGTATTGTGTTCAAACAACGAGTACCTGCCTGTTATCATTGACGCAGGGGAAACACGATACTGGGTAAGGAAGATAAATCCGCTGCAGAACGATGACACGAATTTCCTGCAAAAACTGAAAGAGGAAATCCCTGCCTTCCTGTTCTTCCTGACGCAAAGGAAGCTTTCAACGGAAAAGGAAAGCCGTATGTGGTTCAATCCGAAGCTGACACATACGGCAGCCCTGCAGAAAATCATCCGGAGCAACCGCAACCGTCTGGAGATAGAAATGGCTGAACTGTTCCTTGACATCATGTCAAACATGAATGTGGAAAGCGTATCATTCTGCCTGAACGACCTCATGACACTGCTTATCTATTCGCAGGTAAAGGCAGAGAAATATCAGGTGCGGAAAGTGGTTCAGGAAGTATGGAAGCTGACTTCCGCACCGAACTCGCTTTCCTACACCGCCTATGAGATTGCTCCCCACCGTGACTGCCACTACGAAACGAAAAGGAAGACAGGAAGGTTCTACACGATAACCAAGAAACAGCTGACCGCTATATGATTATTTTGATGAAATGATGAATGCAGTATATAACACATTGTATTACAACATAATACAAGTTCATCATTCATTCATCGGAATATAATGCTGATGAAAAGAGAAATCATCATTTCTTTTTTGACAAGCAGTCTGATGAGAAATTGATGAAGTGTTACCATTCTGTATAACAGCATATTACAGGTAAAGTTCATCAAATCATCGTTTTTTCATTCATCACAAAACCGTACGAAAATGACAACAGAAGAAGCAAAAAAGATAAGAATCGCAGACTATCTGCACAGTCTGGGGTATTCCCCAGTAAAGCAGCAGGGGGTAAACCTCTGGTACAAATCTCCGTTCAGGGAAGAGAACGAGCCATCGTTCAAGGTAAACACAGAGCGTGAACAATGGTTCGATTTCGGTCTGGGAAAGGGCGGCAACATCATCGCACTGGCGGCACATCTTTACGCAACGGAGAGTGTTCCGTATATCCTGAAACGCATAGAGGAACAGACACCGCATGTCCGTCCCGTGTCTTTCTCTTTTCGCAGGCAGTCTGCCACCGAGCCGAGTTTCCAGCAGCTTGACATCGTGCAGCTGTCTTCTCCTGCCCTGCTCTCTTACCTGCAGGAAAGGGGGATAAATACGGCACTGGCGAAAAGAGGATGCCGTGAGGCACACTTCACCAACAACGGCAAACGGTATTTCGCCATTGCCTTTCCGAACATATCGGGTGGATATGAAATCCGCAACCGATATTTCAAGGGCTGCATCGCACCGAAGGAAATATCACATATCAGACAAACGGGAGAGCCGAGAAAAGCATGTTACGTTTTTGAGGGATTCATGGACTACCTGTCCTTTCTGACACTAAGGCTTGAAAGCTGTCCGCAATCCCCCGATTTCGACAGACAGGACTACATGGTTCTGAACTCTGTTGCCAATGTTTCCAAGGCACTCTATCCGCTGGGCAGCTATGAGCGCATCCACTGTTTCTTTGACAATGACCGTGCAGGAATGGAAGCCCTGCAGCAAATCAGAAAGGAGTATGACAATACCAGACATATACGTGACGCTTCACACATATACGGCGGATGCAAGGATTTGAACGAATACCTGCAAAAACAGGCAGCGGCAAAGAAACAGACTCAATCCATCAAAGTGAAGACACCGCCCAATAAACCGGGAGGCTTTCGGTTATAGCCCACTATAACTACACGCTTCGCTTACGTAGTTGTGGGCTCTCCCGAGGGGATTAGGGTTTTACCCTAATAACCCACTCAGGGCGTTTCTCCCCTGAGAACCCGGAGCAAAGAGTGACCCTCTCTTTGCAATCTCCGCTTATGGGTTGCACCCCTAAGAACCCCATGCGTTTGCGGACAGCGGAAAAGCAAGCAATAAAGTACAAATCAAAAAACAAGTATCTATGGCAACAAAATCAAGCATACATATCAAACCCTGCAACATCACATCGAGCGAGGCTCACAACAGAAGGACTGCCGAATACATGCGCAACATCGGAGAGTCCAGAATCTATGTGGTTCCTGAACTCTCCACCGACAACGAACAGTGGATAAATCCCGACTTCGGCAGTCCGGATTTGCGGACGCATTATGACAATATCAGACAGATGGTAAAGGAAAAGACCGGACGTGCCATGCAGGAAAAGGAGCGTGAACGCAAAGGCAAGAACGGTAAAATAGTCAAGATTGCGGGATGCTCCCCCATACGTGAAGGAGTGCTGCTTGTCAGGTCGGACACCACACTGGCAGACGTGCGTAAATTCGGTGAGGAGTGTCAAAGACGCTGGGGAATCACACCGCTGCAAATCTTCCTGCACAAGGATGAAGGGCATTGGCTGAACGGTCAGCCGGAAGCGGAAGACAGGGAAAGCTTCAAAATCGGGGACAGATGGTTCAAGCCGAACTATCATGCCCATATCGTTTTCGACTGGATGAACCACGAAACCGGAAAGAGCCAAAAGCTCAATGACGATGACATGATGCAGATGCAGACCCTCGCATCAGACATCCTGCTGATGGAGCGTGGGCAGTCAAAGGCTGTTACGGGTAAGGAGCATCTGGAACGGAATGATTTTATCATTGAAAAGCAGAAAGCCGAGCTGCAACGCATGGATGCTGCCAAACGGCACAAAGAAGAACAGATAAATCTTGCCGAGCAGGAACTGAAACAGGTAAAATCAGAGATACGTACTGACAAGCTAAAGAAGACAGCCACCACGGCAGCGACAGCCATAACAAGCGGAGTTGCTTCTCTTTTCGGAAGCAGAAAACTGAAAGAACTGGAACATGCCAACGAAAAACTGCAAGACGAGGTCTCAAAACGGAACACCAAAATTGAAAAACTGCAGAGCCAGATACAGCAGATGCAGAAACAGCATGATATGCAAATCCACAATCTCAAGGAAATGCACAGACAGGAACTTGACATGAAGGAAAAGGAGCTGTCACGACTCGCCAGAATCATAGACAAGGCTTTCAGGTGGTTCCCGATGTTCAGGGAAATGCTTCGCATAGAAAAGTTCTGTGCCATGCTGGGGTTCTCTAAAGAAATGACCGAAAGTCTTTTGGTCAAGAAAGAATCCTTAAAATGCAGCGGTAAAATCTATTCCGAGCAGCACAGACGAAACTTTGACGTAAAGGATGATGTTTTTAGGGTGGAGAATGACCCTGACGATGAAAGCAGACTGAGCCTGACAATAAACAGGAAGCCGATTGCCGAGTGGTTCAGGGAACAATGGCACAGGCTTAGATACGGAACAAGAGTACCGCAACAAGAAGAAAAGAAAAGTAGAGGAATTAAGATGTAACTTGATAGTTTGCGACTCTAGATTCCCGATTATCAATTAAATTGTGTATCTTTGCCAATGGTTAGAGGAAACTCTTTCCAAGACATGTTAGAATTAGAAGAAGCGTTATGCTAGTCGTGGTGTCGGAAACCTAGGAAATTTCTTAAGACATACAAACGATGATGGCATAGTGGTTCTCACGCTATAGCGTGGGCTGCTATTGTTATATCTGTTTGTATGGGTTTTCCTAGGACCTCCGACACAGGTGAACGATTTGTGGTTCACGCTTCGTGCGTTAGGAATGACAATTAACCAATAAACATAGTTCATATGAACATTAAGCAATGCATCTATTTATTTGCCGCAATCGCATTTTCACTCTCATCTTGTAGCGATGACAGCGGCATGGGAAATGATTTCGAGCCTAAGACGTATAATGTATTAGGCAAAGTAGAAAAAGGTCCATTTGTCAGCGGTTCTACTATTACCATTCAACCGATGGACGGAAATTTACAAGTACTTGGAAGCTTGTATTCAGCTACCATTCAAGACGATTTAGGCAATTTTTCTTTTGGCTCCAAGTTGTTTGAAGCACCCTATGCGGAATTAACGGCTAATGGTTATTTCTTTAACGAGGTAGAAGGTGAGTTATCATCAGGCACATTAAATCTTCGTGCCTTGGTAGATTTATCTGATGAAACTACAGTAAACGTAAACCTGCTTACACATTTGAAGTATCAAAGAATACAGAAACTCATTGCGGAAGGGGTAAAATTCGGAGAAGCCAATAAGCAAGCACAAAAAGAATTGTTTACCGCTTTCGGACTTCAAAAATATGCAGAAAAAGATGCGTCCACATTTTCCATTGCTGGAGGAACAGATGAGTCTGCTGCTTTGATTGCCATATCTTCTCTGCTACTTGTAGATAGAAGCGAAGCTGCCCTGACAGAATATTTGGCAAAATTATGCAGGGAATTTGGCGAAAATGGAAAGTTTGGAAGCAGCACATTACAACAAATCAGTGAAGACAAAAAGTCATTGAGCAATCAACTTTCTTCTGTAAGAGAAAATATCATAGACCGCTATGACGACCTTGGATTAAAAATTGAAGTAAAAGAATTAGGACACTTCATAGATTGGGATGATGACGGACTTGCAGGAAATGAAACATTGCAAGATGGACAAGAAGTCAAATTGGAGACATCGGAACTTAACGTACCCAATGAAGGAGGAACCTATACAATCAACATATCTTCCCCCATTCCGGTATATCTAACGCCGTTAGTTGATAAAGACGATGACGGACCAATAGACAACATTACAGAAGATAACGTTTTCAATGAAATCTATGAACACATAGAAAATGATGGTATTTCTATAGAAAAAAGCATTAACGAAAACAAGTTGACAATTAAAGTTTCCCGACTAAATTCAAGAGCGGATAAATCGACTTCTGTAACCATATATGATTGTCTTGGCAATGTGGTAGGTGAAGTAAAAGTAATCCAAGAAGGAAATGGAAACACTTCAATACCGAAATTAGGACGGACAGGAGAGCAGGTTGTCGCAGGCTTTGCATTACCCATTGCTCGCGGACTTTCTGATTTTAATCTTATTGAGCAATACTACCACTATAATAAAGAAGCGGATTTGGTAAGTCAATACGTTTACCCCAGTTGTGATAATGTAAAAAACATTTGGAGTAATTTTTATAGTGCCAATAGGATGATTATGCTATTTAAAGAAAAGGAAGCTGAACAGCTCGGTGTTTATCAAGACTATCTTAATGTATTCAGCGCAATGCATTATTACTATATGGCAGTGGCTTGGAAAGACGTTCCTTATATAAATTACGTGCTTGATATAAATAACGCATATAATATCAGCAGAACTCCAATACATGATATTTTCTCGGACTTAAAAGCCAGTTTGGAAAAAGCCATAGATAATCTTGAAGAGAAAAAGAATGAATCGCTTAGTAATGATGCCAATGATTTTTTCTTCTTGTCAAAAGATGTAGCAAGAATATTGCTTGCTAATATTTGTATGTATCAAGGTGAATACAACCAAGCAGAAAAGCTCTTGGGAGAAGTTATCAGCAATGGCTTCTATGAGCTGGATGCTTCCAATTATAACAACAAGGAAACCATTACGAATTTATTTAATAATGGAAGCAGCAAAGAAACCATATTTGCAGCTCATAATGAACCTCAATCACGTGGAAATATTTCGATTGGCACCCCTCCATTAGTTCCCATAATGACTTATACTGATGTAGTTTTGTCTTATGCTGAAAGCCTTTATAAAAATGGTAGGACATTGGAAGCCGAATCACAGTTGCAAAAAGTAATCACAGCTAAACATATTAGCGTAACAGGTGAAAATACTTTGGAGAAGATAAAAGATGCAAGACTACAGTTGATGCTTTATACCAACACAAACTTCGCATTCATGAAAAGAAACAATTTTGCAAAAGAGGTATATGGAATTGAAGAATACAGACTGCTATTACCAATACCGCAACAAGAAATAATTGTTAACCCGTCAATGACACAAAATCCAGGATATTAATAAGAATACGACTTAGACCTAAAAAGTTCCACGATTCGCTATTGAATGGTGGAGCTTTTTATATTAAAAAACAATACGATCACAACTAAAACATAAAACTAAAAATTTTCTTTTGAGAGGTCTTAAATCGTTCAATTTCCAAAGAGAGCGATTTCTTTAATTGAACAGCCATAAAGCCCAAGAAAGGCAGATTTGTTTCTTCTTCCTGTGATTGACGTAAGGCAGAAATATACTCCTCTCTATCTTCCTTGAATATCTTAGTAGGAAAAAGGTTGTAGCAAAACTGAATGTAATTCATCAGCAAGCGGGCAGTCCTTCCGTTACCATCTACCCACGGATGAATGGTCACTAAGTTAAGATGGGCATTGAAACTTAATTCGTATTGTTCCCGAAATGTTCCCACTGTCTTTTGCTTTTCCTGTAATAAGGTGCAAAATTCATCTATTTTGGCAGGGACTTTCTGATAATTCATATAAGAACGTCCACCAATACCAGCCGTCACGCCACACAAGCGAAATTCACCTTTGGAAGAATCAAAAGAGCCTCCCATAACGTTATAAATACTGCCTGTCGTACGCATCAATGTCGAATTCAGCTTTTGCAAAAACGCTGAATTAATTGGCTTCTTACATTTGGCTTCCTCTTTGGCAAACTCATAAGCTTTCTTTAAGTCCTCATTCATCAAATGATATACCAAAGGTTTCCCTTTAGCTGTCAATCCCTCATCGAAAAGCATTTGTGCCTCCACTTCGGTGAGTGTAGAACCCTCAATTGCTGTAGAATGGGTAATAAGAGAATAGAGGTAGTACTTTTCATAGTCCACCGCTTCACTAATACCAAGTTGCTGAAACTTCTGGTATAACTGTTCAATCTCTTGCCAAACACCTTGTTCCATTGACGTTTATTTAATTGGATTTATTTCTTTTCAAAGGTAATGTATTTGTATTGCGTAGCCAAAGAAAATAATGACTTACTACTATATTTTTTCGCCTGTGGGGAAAATGTGGGAAAAATCAGACAAGTAAAAAGGCTAAGTAATTGATAATTCAATACTTAGCCTTTCATTCCGTACCCAGGCCCGGGGTCGAACCGGGATGGATGTTACTCCACTGGTGTTTGAGACCAGCGCGTCTACCGATTCCGCCATCTGGGCAACTTGCTTTGGGAAAATGTTTCCCTCAATTGCGGTGCAAAGGTAGACAAATATTTTTAAATGACAAGCGTTTGAGATAAAAAAGTGAAAATATTTTTCATCTAACACTATTTAGAACTCTTTCCAAGCTATGTTCGAAAAATAAAGGTTATCTTAGCATAAACATTTAAAGCTACGCCAATATCATGAATAACAACTACTACTGTATCATCATGGCCGGAGGAATGGGACGCCGTTTCTGGCCTTACAGTCGCAAAGCATTACCTAAACAGTTTCTCGATTTCTTTGGCACCGGACAGACCTTATTGCAACAAACTTTCGACAGATACAAGAAAATTGTTCCTGCAAGTAATATTTATATTACGACTCATACCGATTATAAACAAATCGTACTCGACTTATTACCTGAAATAACAGAGAGCCAACTGATTATTGAAGAGGAAAGACGCAATACTGCACCTTCCATTGCATATGCATCACACGTTATCCAAAGAATCAATCCCAATGCAACGATTGTAGTTGCCCCCTCGGATCATCTGATTCTGAAGGCGGACGAGTTTAAGGAAGCTATCCTGAAGGGACTGGATTTCGCCTCCGAAAACGACAAGCTTGTTACGCTGGGTATCAAGCCCAACCGACCTGAAACGGGATATGGATATATACAGATTGACGAGGAAAAGAAGGGAGATTTCTATAAGGTTAAAACATTCATTGAAAAGCCGGCACGCGAATTCGCCGAAATATTCGTACAGAGCAATGAGTTCTATTGGAACTCGGGTATCTTTGTATGGCATGTGAATACAATCCTGAAAGCTTTCCACGAAATGATGTCGGAAATCTGCCCGCGTGTGGAATGCGATGTTCCCGACTTTACTTCGTGCCCCAACATATCCATCGATTACAGCATCATGGAAAAGGCAAACAATGTATACGTTCAGCTATGCGATTTCGGATGGGCCGATCTGGGTACATGGGATGCACTTTACGATGCTTCTCCTAAAGATGCCAACCATAATGTTATAATCAACAGCAATACACTGCTGTACAACTGCGAGAACAATATCATCCTGATGCCGGAGGGACAGCTTGCCGTAGTACAGGATCTGGACGGCTATCTGATAGCCTCACGCGATAATGTTCTGCTTATCTGCAAGAAAGACGATCAGGATGCCATCCGAAAGTTTGTGAATGATGTAGAAATGAAGTTCGAAGAAAAATACTCCTGATTTCAATTCCATACATACCTTTCCGTCAACTTTGCGTTTGCGTGTGGTAATGCGAAGAAAGGAAGATAATAAGGGTATAAAAAGTTTTTGTACAAAGATTTTTTGTTTTTGTACAAAAAATAAAAAAACGTCCCGACAAATAAACGAAAACGTGCCCACGTTCCAAACGAAACGTGGGCACGTTTTTTAGCAATTGTCCGCAGGCTTATTTCGGCACAGCATCAATACTCGAAGGTAATGCCGATAGTAGGCAATAATGTTCCGCTTTCCTGCTTGATAGACTTCATGACATAACGCTGTTCGGAAAGGGGTGCCGACGGATTTTCTATCTGTCCTGTACTCATCAGCACATCGGGCTGGCGGAGTTTGCTCGCCGTAATGTTCTGGATGTCGAGGTAAATTCCGAACATACACTTCTTCCAGTAGAACATTTTGTCGACACGGATATCCAACTGACCGAATGCGGGCAGACGCTCCGTGTTGTAACGACTGTAATCGTAATAGGCTTTTCCCTGTACATTCCACGCTTCTACCAGCGACGATTTCTCCACATCGTAGGGTGTATACGGGGAACCTCCTATGCAACTGACTTTCATTCCCACACTCCACTGCTTGGGAAAATTGTAGGTACCGCTCACGTTGAAGATAAAACGGTTGTCCCATGCCGACGGGACATAACCGCCTTCCTCACCGTTGCGGAATTCGCTTTTGAAAAGAGTCAATGACGAAGACAAGTTCAGACGCTGTACCAGCAACCATTTGAACATCAGTTCCACACCATACGAACGGCCCTCGGCTGTGGATACCAGACGTTCGTTACCAATCACGCCGTAGTCATTTCCCTTGCAGGCCAAGGGGATGCCGTCGGTTACCGACAGCGGCATATCGTGATAGAACTTATAAAAACCTTCTGCCGACAGTTCCATGTTTTCATTCGGTTGCCATGTCAGTCCGACACTCTCCTGCGATACAGAGATATAATCCAGGTTACGGTTCAAGTACGTCCCGTCGTTTCCCTTGAATCCCAGTGCCGTATAAGGCGGAAGCTGGTAGTACAAGCCCATGTGTCCGCTCAGGAACAGGTTATCGATCAGGCGGAAAGACACCGACAGACGGGGCGAAAGCTGCCGCCAAAGTTCTTTCATCTTGTCACTGTAATTGTTTCCGTCGGTACGTACGCCGAGCGATGCCGTGAAACGTTCGTCGGGTGCCGTATAGTCCATTGAAGCAAAGAGTCCCCAACGGAATAGATCCAGGGCAGTACGGTAGTCGAATACTTGTGCCTCATCGGTAAAGACTCGCTGATAAGTCGTATTGGAGTATTGTGAATAATTCAGCTCGATGCCGGCATTCAGCTTCCACACGTTCCATGTAGACGTATTTTCCATCCGCAGTTTCGTTTCCTGTTCTACCGAACGCAGGCGGAGAGTCAGGTTGTCTTCCGAGCTTTCGTCGTTGTTAAGATACTTCAGGTTACGGTTGTTCAGATAGCTGTGACTCAAGGTAACCGACTGCACATGTGGTCCGGCATAATGACGATAGACGCCTCCCAGCGTAAAGGTTTCCTGATTGATTTTCGGCAGATACCCTAAAATGTATTCAGCATCCTCACCTTCGATGTCAAAATTCAGTTTCATGCGGTCTATGCCTCCCAATCCGAGCAGGGTAAGTTCATTCTGATCGTTGAAACGGGTTTTCAACTTGAACGAAGCATCCGTATAAGCCGGAAGCAACGGCAATCCCAAAACCTTAAAGAGCATCTGCAAATACGACTGCCGGACAGAAACCAGATAAGAGGTTTTGTCGCCCAGATGTCCGTTGGAAGTAAGTGACACTTCCGAAGCTCCCAGTGTTGCTTTTACGGAATTGTGCTCCATATCGCCGTCGCGTAAGCTGAAATCGAGCACCGAACTCAAGGCATTTCCCCTGTTGGCAGGAAAAGCTCCGCTGTAGAACTTCACATTTCGTATCAGGTCGGCATCAATCAGTCCCACCGGACCTCCCGAAGCTCCTTGCGTACTGAAGTGGTTAATATTCGGAATTTCTACGCCATCCAGGTAAAAACGGTTCTCCGACGGTCCGCCTCCGCGCACAATCAGGTCGTTTCGATAGCCAATCGGCGAAAAGGCGACTCCCGGATAATTCTGCACTACTCGCGAAATATCACGATTTGCCCCGGGAGCTTTCTCTATTTCCTGCAAGCCGATAACCCGAAGACTGACCGGACTTTCGGGTACCCGCTGAAAAGGAGAAGCTGTGATGGTTACTCCCTCCAACTGGGTTCCCTCCTCTTCCATTTCTATCTGAATGTGCGGTGTGCGATGGTTAACACGGTACTCGGATGTAAAAACTGTTTTGTAACCCAGCATGGACGCTTGCAGACGGTAAATACCTGGAGGAACCTGCTCGACTGCAAAATGTCCTTCGGCATCTGTAGACGAACCTATTCCCAGACCTACAACCAGTACATTGACAAACTCCAGCGGCTTTCGGCTTGTCTTGTCTATCACTGTACCTTCTATCCGGTAGGTTTGAGCATGCACCAGCATACAAACAGCCAGCAGCATGAAGAAAGTAACTGTTCTTTTCGCCATAATATCTTCTTTAGGATTATCATAAATCAAAAAAAGCCATCCTGTGAAAAAGGATGGCTTTCATTCTTGTGTATATCTATAGGAGGAGGTATCAAGCTTTGCCTTCCCAGGCTTTATGAATACTTTCGGCAATGGTCTTAAATTCGTCATCGCTCAATTTCAGTTTCGGATTAGAAAAAAGCATATCCGATTCCTTCTGCATAGGAATCAAGTGAATATGAGCATGGGGAACTTCCAGCCCCATAACGGCCTCACCTACTTTCCGACAAGGGAATGCCTTCTGAATAGCCAGTGCCACATGTTTGGCAAATACATGCATAGCAGCCAGTTCTTCATCGCTTAAATCGTAAATATAGTCGACTTCGCGTTTCGGAACTACCAAAGTATGTCCCTTTACCAACGGATTTATATCCAAAAAAGCATAGAACTGTTCGTTCTCTGCTACCTTGTAGCTGGGTATTTCGCCCGCAATGATCTTACTGAATATAGTTGCCATAATCTGTATATATTAAAAAAGGCAAGCCTGCGACAAAGCAGACTCGCCTCATAGTTAAAACGATATTCCTGTTACTTCAAGACTGATTTTACCCTGCGGGATTGTGATTTCGGCAATATCACCAACTTTCTTGCCCAGCAAACCCTGAGCAATCGGAGTATTTACAGAAATCTTTCCTTGCTTCAGATTGGCTTCTGTTTCCGATACGATAGTGTATGCCATCTTCATACCCGTCTTCACATTCTTCAGTTCTACACGGCTAAGAATCTGTACGGTATCAGCCTTCAACTTTGATGTATCGATAATCTTTGCATCGCCGATGGTGGCTTTCAACTGGTTTATTTTCATTTCCAGCATACCCTGAGCTTCCTTTGCAGCATCGTACTCTGCATTTTCCGACAAGTCACCCTTATCACGTGCTTCGGCAATAGCTGCTACAATTTTCGGACGCTCAACTGCCTCCAGTTGTTTTAGTTCTGCTACCAACTTCTGGTAGCCTTCTTCTGACATATAAGCCATAGTTTTTTTCCTCCTTATTATTCGGTTATTAATTAAATTGTTCTTGCTTATAAAACAAAAAAGAATCCCGATACACAAAAGAATGTATCGGAACCCTTCTCTGTTATGACTTTGGCAAAGATACGCCTTTTTACGATACCAGTCAAGTACCGAAGCGTACTATTTTCACATGCTTTTCAACATGTTATAATAATTTCTTAATTGCTTCCTCCAAGTTGGTTTTCTCACCAATTCGCATGCTCAATTCATTATTCCGACTTACAAGAAAGGCTGTAGGCAACTGGGTTACGCCATACAAGTTTACGTAAGTAGAATAAGGTCCCTGCGGATCGCGTACACAAATCCATGGCAGATTGTCGGCTGCGGTTTTCCAGAAATGCTCATCAGTGTCGAGTGAAATCTGATATATTTCCAAGCCTTGTGAAGCATATTTATCATATATTTCACGCAACAGGAGATTACGAGCTCCCGATTCAGCACTGCCATATGCTGTAAAGTCTATCAAAACAACCTTTCCCTTCAAGTCTGTAAGATGGTGTGTCGTACCATTTATATCCTTCAATGGGATATCGATAATGGAAGTTTCCTGTATCTTGTCAGCAGGAATATCCAAAGGCTTTACCTGGGGAGCGCGGGTATTCTTCATACCTTTTATCACCATATTATATAGATTACGCGAACGATCGGCATGCGGATACATGTTGTTCATACTGGTAGCTACCGCTGCAAAGCATTTTACATCCTCTTTATTGTTCAACGGATCGAAAATCATATATCCGTTCAACACCTGAAACAAGGCGAAATATGCATAGGATTTATTAGGACCGACAAAAATATATTTTCGCTTTACATTATCCTTATATGCATTTACCATGTGCGCCAGACTGTCTTGTACAACGCCAACTGGCATTCCTGATTGTGCCAGCTTATTGACGCGCTCTTGTAAATCGGCCTGCAACAGGACCAGTTCCTTGATTTTCTGGTTATTTTCTGAACCTTGTATGTCGTAATCCGTTGCAAAGTTTTTATAATCAGCCTTAACACCGACAGTTTCAGTAGAATCGACCGAGAAGTTTATAACTTTATTCTCGATTCGCAACCGATAGAAATCAGGCGCTTCAGGACGAGCAGCAGAAAAACTAAAAGTTCCATCACTTCCCAATTCTACAGAATCGAGTGCAACAATACCATCCAGGCCGGTCTGTTCCAAGTACAACATTTTATCGGCAGCATCGGTTACCTCTCCCTGCACTTTAAAAGCAGGCTCGTTGTTGCAGGCTGTTACGCCCGCGAACAACAGAGCTGCAGCGATATAAGCATTTCTTTTCATTAGCGATTATTATTCATTTCGGGATGCAAAGATACGGCTTTTTACGAGTTCACAAAGTTTTTATTCAAGTTCTTACAAAATGACATAATTTTTTTAGCCTGCTTTTCTTTGTGATATTACATAATGTAAGGCCAGGACGAAACAAAATAATATAAAAAAGGAGCATACTACGAAACTTTTATCTCATTTTCACCCAATTACTACAATAATATTTGTATCTTTGCGCGAACTTTAAGAAGACTTTTATATTAAAACATTTTTTATGATCAATCCTATTGTTAAGACGATCGAGTTAAGTGATGGAAGAACCATTACACTCGAAACGGGAAAGCTGGCAAAACAGGCAGATGGTGCTGTTATGCTACGCATGGGTAATACCATGTTGCTGGCTACTGTTTGTGCAGCAAAAGATGCAGTTCCCGGTACAGATTTTATGCCGCTTCAGGTAGAGTACAAAGAAAAATATTCAGCATTCGGACGTTTTCCGGGTGGCTTTACCAAACGTGAAGGCAAAGCTTCTGATTATGAAATCCTGACTTGCCGTTTGGTAGACCGCGCTTTACGTCCGTTGTTCCCCGATAACTTCCATGCAGAAGTTTATGTAAATATCATTCTGTTTTCAGCAGATGGCGTAGACATGCCTGATGCATTAGCAGGTCTGGCTGCTTCTGCCGCACTGGCTGTTTCAGACATTCCGTTCGGAGGTCCTATCTCAGAAGTACGTGTAGCACGTATCGACGGTCAGTTCGTTATCGACCCGACTTTCGAACAGCTTGAAAAGGCTGATATGGACTTGATGGTAGCCGCTACTTACGACAACATCATGATGGTAGAAGGCGAAATGAACGAAGTAAGCGAACAGGATTTGCTGGCAGCTTTGAAATGCGCTCACGAAGCTATCAAGATACATTGTAAGGCACAGATGGAACTGATGGAAGAAGTTGGTTCTACTGTAAAACGCGAATACTGCCACGAAGAAAACGATGAGGATTTGCGTAAAGCTGTTCACGATGCTTGCTACGACAAAGCTTATGCCATTGCAGCATCAGGAAATCACAACAAACATGAACGTCAGGATGCTTTCGATGCTATCTGTGAAGAATTCAAAGCTCAGTTCACAGAAGAAGAACTCGAAGAAAAAGCACCTATGATAGACCGTTATTATCACGATGTAGAAAAAGAAGCTATGCGTCGTTGCATCCTCGATGAAGGTAAACGTCTGGATGGTCGTAAGACAACTGAAATTCGTCCAATCTGGTGCGAAGTTAGTCCGTTGCCTTACCCACATGGCTCTTCAATCTTCACTCGTGGTGAAACACAATCATTAAGTACCGTTACTTTGGGAACTAAACTTGATGAAAAGATTGTAGACGATGTACTCGATCAGCATAAAGAACGTTTCTTGTTGCATTATAACTTCCCTCCTTTCTCAACAGGTGAGGCAAAAGCACAACGCGGTGTAGGTCGTCGTGAAATCGGTCACGGACATTTGGCATGGCGTGCATTGAAAGGTCAGATTCCTGCTGACTATCCTTATTGTGTACGTGTCGTTTCAGATATTCTTGAATCTAACGGTTCTTCTTCTATGGCTACGGTATGTGCCGGAACATTAGCCTTGATGGATGCTGGTGTACCTATCAAGAATCCGGTATCAGGTATTGCAATGGGATTGATCAAAAATGCCGGAGAAGAAAAATATGCTGTCTTGTCGGATATCCTGGGAGATGAAGATCATCTGGGAGATATGGACTTCAAGGTTACAGGTACGAAGAACGGTATTACAGCAACACAGATGGATATCAAGTGCGACGGTTTGACTTACGACATTCTTGAAAAAGCACTGATGCAGGCAAAAGAAGGTCGTGAATATATTCTGAGCAAACTGACAGAATGTATTGCAGAACCACGCAAGGAACTGAAACCAAATGCTCCGCGTATTGAAACTATGACTATTCCGAAAGAATTTATCGGTGCTGTAATCGGCCCGGGCGGAAAGATCATTCAGGGTATGCAGGAAGAAACAGGTGCTACAATCACAATCGAAGAAGTTGACGGTGCAGGACGTATCGAAATTGCTGGAAATAACAAGAAGACTATCGATGATGCTATGCGTCTGATCAAAGGTATTGTTGCTGTACCTGAAATTGGTGAAGTATATCAGGGTAAAGTACGTTCTATCATGCCTTATGGTGCATTCGTAGAATTCCTTCCTGGCAAAGATGGTTTGTTGCACATTTCAGAAATCGACTGGAAACGTCTGGAAACTATCGAAGAAGCTGGTCTGAAGGAAGGTGACGACATCGAAGTGAAGTTGTTGGATATCGATCCGAAAACAGGTAAATTCAAATTATCACACAAGGTATTGTTACCGAAACCAGAAGGTATGGCAGAAGGAAACCACGCAAAACGTGAACGTAAGCCTCAACAGAACAAGGAACAGAAACAATAATCCTTCATATATCTTTAATAAAAAAGGTTGCCTAAGGGCAACCTTTTTTATTATCATATAAAGCCCTTTCAACCCGATTTACAACGGAAATGAAAGGGCTTTACTTATCTACGCATGTAAATACTTACGACAATTACCATCCAGGATATTCTGCATCAGAAGTTCCCCAACCAGCATTTTGAGTCAAAGTACCATTTGACAAATCTATTTGTGCTTTAGGAATCGGCCAAAATCCACCAGTAGCCTCATAACGTTTGGCAAAGCCTCCGCCAAATTCCTTCATTGTCGTTTCTTCTCCACCATTGATAATAGTAACACCTATCTGTTCATTCAATGCTGAAACAACATCTCCCCAACGCATCAAATCGAACCAGCGAATTCCCTCAAACGCTAATTCATGACGTCTTTCCTTCTTCAGATTATCCAACGAATATTCCTTCGGAGCTAATCCAGCACGAGCACGTACCCTATTCATACCATCACTTGTTTCAGTCAGTTCTGAATGCATTAGCAAAACATCCGCATAACGCATCATAACCAAATCTTGAGTCTGACCTAACTGGAAGTTATTTTGGGTATTATACATCAGATTTGAATACGGAACCAAACCACCATCTGAAGTTTTAGCAATAATATTCATATACTTCTTTTGGAAATAACCAGTAAACTCCATCTGATCATTACCATTCCAAGTATAAGTTACCCCTTCAGTAGGATCATTTACATCAAGAATGGAAGCCTTCATTCTAGGATCATTAGGTTCATCCGCAACCCATTCTTCATACAATCCTGTAGTTACAGTGCCACATCCCCAACCTTGTCCAAACGGGAAAGTATTGGTTTCCTGCTGTCCACGCATACCATAATTCAGGTTGTAGATATTTGAAAAGCCATAATCACTCCAAGTTGCATAATTATTACATTTGGTAGCGAACAACACTTCCTTATTGACATCGGTTTCCCATTGAAGAGGAGCTCCTAAAATGTTATTTTGCCCTTTTGTATAATTATAATCATTAATTGTAAATGAGTTAGTATAAGGCCATAGTCCTCTAAAGTCATCAACTAAATCAAATCCACTATTATCACGACAATCCTCCAGCCAACTAACGACCTGATCCTTTGTAACATTTCCACCATCAGTTAAAGGCAAAGAATCTTTTTTATAGTATCCGGTATAAAATAAGAACACACGGGCCATATAAGCCTCTGCTACATATTTAGTTGCATGTCCAGAAAATGTCGGATCATAAGTCTTTTCCGGCATGGTTTCAATGCAAGTCTTTAAGTCGGAAGCAATCTGTGCATAGATTACGTCAGCAGAAGACTTGGGCAGGTTCTCTGCAACTGAGGAAAGCGGCATAGGGACCTCACCGAACATTTGTGCCAACTGAAAATAGAACAATGCTCTCATAAAATGGGCCTCCCCTATTGTTTGAGACTTATCACTATCACTCCAGCCGTCTATTTTATCAGCAGACTCCAACATCAAATTAGCACGATAAATGCCTTCATAACTAGCCTTCCAAAACGGTTCAAAAGCATCGGTACCATAATTCATCAATTTATCAGTCATCTGGTAAGTTCTGTCGGCAGGACCTCCACCTCCAAAACGATCGTCTGAAGCTGCTTCTGCAACAAAAAACGGACTCGACTCCACACTATTTTTTCCGGAATTACTAATAATATGATTTAATGATACGTAAACACCGTTCAGCATCATATTCATATCATCAACAGTTTCAGGAAAGTTTCCTGTATTTTTCTTTGTATAATTTTCTGTATCCAAGAAGTCTTCACAACCGGATAATGTCAATGCAGCAATTGCCGCTATATAAAAATACTTCTTCATAGCTGTTTTTAGAATTTAAGATTTACACCAAACATAAATGTACGTGGGCTTGGATAGAATCCAAGATCAATACCCGATGCCCAAGAGTAATCATCATTTCCACTGGCTCCAACTTCCGGGTCCATACCAGAATATCCTGTAATAGTGAAAGCATTCAATACAGAGAAATACAAACGTGCCTGAGTCAGAGGCATTTTAGGAAACAGATTCTTAAAATCATAACCCAATGTAATATTCTGCACTTTCAGATAACTTGCGTCTTCAACAAAAATATCCGAAAAGTTTTTCCAGCTATCACTCGTTTCCATACCTTCCAATTTAGGCAGACGGTTAGAAGTACCCTCACCATTCCAGCATTCGTATACTTCAGTTGTAAAGTTCTGTTTAGGCTCACCCAAATACTGACGATATGACTTAACGACCTGCTGTCCGAAGGCTCCGTTGGTTGTAACAGATAAATCCCATCCTTTATATCCTAAATTAAAAGAGAATCCCAAGCGGAAATCCGGATTTGGATCACCAATCATTGTTTTATCAGCTTCTGTTATGCTTCCATCACCATTTGTATCTACAAAAATCAACTCACCCGGAGCAGCAGTAGACAGCTTAGCCTTTGTAGCTGCCACTTGTTCTTCATTTTGGAAAACACCTGCAGTCTTGTAGCCCCAGAAATAACCGATAGGATAACCAACCTGAGCACGATAGATTTCTGTAATACCATAAGTAAGAACATCACTTGGTCCATGGATAATACCTTCTGTATTAGCAATACGAGTTACTTCATTTTTATTATAAGAAAGATTGAAGTTTACGCCATATTTAAAGTCACGTACCATATCATTCCAATTCAACGCTACTTCAAAACCCTTGTTTTCAATATCACCACCATTAATATAAGGAGCACCTGTACCATAAATCAAAGGAACTGGAGCCTGTACCAACCAATCCTTGGTTTTCTTATTATAATAATCGAAAGCAAAGCCCAAGCGAGAATTAAAGAAACGAGCATCAATACCTAAGTCAAGCTGTTCTGACGTTTCCCATGAAATATCTTCATTTGGCAATATATCGGCGTAAGCACCTGTAGACTGAGTAATTTTATCAGTGCCAAAAACATATGACTGATCGAAAGCTATAGTAGAAAGATACTGGAAGTTTGCAATATCAGAGTTACCATTTTGTCCCCAACTTGCACGGATTTTTAAGAAATCCATCCAATTCTTTACATCTTCCATAAATGGCTCATTGGTCATAACCCATCCAGCCGAGAAAGAAGGAAATACTCCCCAGCGGTTTCCTCTTGCAAAGTTTGACGAACCATCGGCACGTACCGTTGCAGAGAACATATATTTTTCCTTATAGTTATAGTTTAAACGACCAAAGAATGAAGCCAGACGTCCTGCAGTTTGCGGTTCCCCCGACAAAGTCGTTAAACCAGAAGTTATACCTTGCGCATTGCTCAAATAAGCATAATCAAATTTCCCAGGGAAAAGAGAGTTAGCATTCGTTCCGGATATAGTTTCACCAATGCCCCATTTTTCCATAGACTGACCAATAACAACATCTGCAGCATGATCATCTATCTTAAAAGAATAAGACAGCGTATTTTCCCATGTCCACGCCATATCAATTCCCTGATCTTGAGAAATCTTGTCATTTTTATTCTCTGAATTGGAAGCTAAATGAAACTTATCAGTATACGAACGATTGCTGACTGCATTAAAGCGATAACCAAAGTTCGTTTTATATTTCAAATTCTTGATAGGCTGAATTTCGACATAGAAATTACCACGAAAGGCATGAGTACGATATAAATTCTTTCCACGCTGATACACCATCGAAGCTATAGGGTTTGCTTCATTATTGTTAAAGCTCCAGTTATCGGCTACTTTATCATCATAGTCATAATAATTACCTTCACTGTCATAAACAGGAAGCAACGGGTTAGCCGTCAAGAAATTATGCACATCATTCCAGTAGATATTACCGATACCAATACCTGAGCGTTCGCTATAACTATACGACATATTCTCACCTAACTTGATAACATCAAAATCTTTATTTTTCAATATTACGTGATCTGAGTTTAAACGAGCTGTATAACGATCATAATCAGGCTCTACCGGAGCACCAATTATACCCTCCTGACTGGTATAAGAAAGTCCGAGAGAAAAGCGTGAATACTCATTTCCGCCCACCATATTAAAGGCATGATTCTGAGTAGGAGCGTTGTCATTTGTTGCCTCATCCAACCAGTTTGTTCCATTCCATGTACCATTCATTATCTGTTGATACTGAACAGGAATCAAACTTTCCCAATCATAGGCTCCGTCTTTGCGGTCCATTATTTCCATATACTGTTTGGCATTCAGTAATTCAGGCTTCTTGGCTATTTTCTGGAAGCCATAATAGCCATCATACGAAATATTTACCTTACCAGTCTTACCTTGTTTGGTCGTAACAAGAATAACACCGTTGGCAGCACGTGCACCATAAATAGCAGCAGAAGCCGCATCTTTCAAGACATCAATAGATTCTATATCGGCCGGATTCAACATATTTATATCACCTCCAGCAACACCGTCTATCACATACAACGGAGCAGAAGAACCAACCGTACCCATACCACGTACATTAACCTTATATCCTTCACCCGGCATACCAGAACTTTGTGTAATATTTACACCAGGACTTTGACTTTGTAATGCTCCCAAAGCACTTACAGTATTCAATTTCTGTAAATCTTCTCCTTTTACCTGAACAGTAGCACCGGTCACTAATTTCTTTTTCTGAACGCCATAACCGACGACTACGACTTCATCAAGGACTTCTGTATCCTCTTTTAAAATAACATTAAACATAGTCTTTCCTTCAACAGGAATATCTTGTGACTGATATCCGACAAAGGAAATCGACAAAACAGCATTACTCTCAACCTGCAACATAAAATTACCATCAAAATCGGTAATTGTACCATTGGTCGTACCTTTTTCAATAATACTGGCTCCAATAATACTTTCGCCTGCCGCATCTTTAACAACTCCTTGTACAGAAACTTTTTGCGCAAAAGCCCATAAAGGAACGAGGCACAATAGACATAACAGCCTCAACGATCTAAGAACAATTGTGTTTTTCATATAATATAATTTAATAAATACATCTTCAACATTCCATCCCAACTGCAACAAAAGTAATCGAAATACATCTGATACTATTTCTTCCATGTTACCCCTTATATAGCATTTAGTTACACCCGCAAACCCGAATGTTACATAAAATATCAAAAAGCGTACATCCATGTTCTATAGCACATATCAGGAGGAGCGAATATATATATCTTAACAATCAATAAGCTTAAAAATGGCGCAAAGATATAAAATTACACCAGCACCTCAACAAGCAAAACGGCAAATAAATAGCCCAACAAATTCATAGATGAATAATTTTTTCTGCTAATCAAAATATGATTCTAACGAATGATAAAAAAAAAGAAGGCAACAAACATAAGATTTTTTGTACAAAAAAAAATTGTTTCTGTACAAACTTTCAGAAAACATCAAGAGAAATTCTGAGAAGAGACAAAACAAACTTATCAAGACAATAGCAGTAATTAGGGATAACTATCAGCCAAACTCGCCCCGAACTATAGACAATAAAAATCCCCTCTATACTCTATCGCCATTCATACTTCAGTATTGACAGACGACAGAATATAGAAGGGGATAATCTTAATTTAATAATACTACACCTTTACTCAAGACAAATTAATATCCTGGATTCTGATATGCATCTTTTTCAGCTTCAGTCATAGTCATCGCATCAAGCTGCCCCTGAGGAATTGGCCGCAAATAATGATACTTTTCAATTGTACGAGTTATGGTCTGAGGAGTATGATCACCCAGTCCAGAACCACAAATCGTATAAGTAGCCGCCAGTTCATCCCACTTTTGAGTACGGACCAAATCAAACCAACGATAGCCCTCACCATAATACTCACGAGAACGTTCTGCCAGAATATAATCAATATCTATCGTTGCAGGAGTAGCAGCTACCATTTCTGCACTATAATCTGCTATTTTTTCAACGTTACCGTTATTACTCCATCTCCATTTACCCGCACGAGCACGGATTACATTTATCAAGCTACGCGCATCCATATTCGACAAAGCAGTTGCCCCCATTACATTTGCTTCAGCAGCAACAAAATAAAGTTCCGAGAATTTTGCGATATTAAACGGACGAGTACTACCTGCATTAGGCTGACCTGGGCCATCGCCATTATCAGTACGGTACGGACCAAGTTTCCAAAGTCCCGGATAAGACAAACGGCTTATTCCACTCGGAGCAATAACATAACTAGCCACGCCAGGAATTGTGCCGGCTCCAATACCATTACTTCCACCATCAGAAGGATAAGTTACTGAAGTAGAAGGTTCCTCATCCAGGAAAGTAAGAACTGCATCTCCCTCTCCGATCTTTAAATCATTAGCGCCAAGTACATAAGCATTTGTCAAACCTTCTTTTGACCAGTTTGCACGATATGCGGTCACAAATGTACCATCATAACGAGAATCATTTACTTTATCGCTAAATGTTTTTGTAATAGCTTCAATTGTAGGACACATACGAGTCCAGGGACGACCATAAGCCTGCTCAGCAACTCGACGAATCGGATTTATTTTTGTTCCATTATCCGAAACACAAGTAATAGTGGTATAGTTCCATGTCATCATCCATCCTGCAAAATTATCGGGAGCGCTACCACTTCCATAGGTTAAACTTCCCCCATTATAATATTCATCGGTTTCTGTATGATCAGCATATAGCATAATTTCCTTATTCCGATCATTAGAGCCCAAGTTTATATCATAATAATAATCAAGCAAGCCATAAGGTCCAGGATTCAAAATACCTTCTACTGCATAATCATAAGCTTTCTGAAAATACCATGCAGCATCATGTCCGTCGGGATCTGTACGATCACATTCAGGATAAGTAGGTATGTCATTAGGATTTTTCAACCACCAGGCATAAGTAAGATATGCTTTGGCCAAATAAAGACGGGCTACAGTTTTTGTCACTCCACCGGTTACGCGAGGTTGATCCGGCAATTCCTCGACCGCCTGCAACAAATCCGGAAAAATAGCTTTCGTATAAACTTCCGGTACTGTATTACGCACTGAAATACGCGAAGGGGTTATATTGAATTTCAGCTCACCAGCACCTAAATCCAAAGGCACTCCACCAAATGTCTGTACTAACTGAAAATAATCGAAAGCACGGAAAAAACGTGCCTCAGCAATCAATGAAGCAGAAATGCCAACTTCTGAGCCATTTTCTATAACTCCACTTGCCGTATTGATATTAGAATAAACAGCATTCCAAAGAACATCCGAACGGCTACTTGAAGCAGTTAGATTTCCAACGCCAGAAAAATCGGCATCTTTAAAATTACTATCAGCATCCTTCGCATAAGTAACTTCATCTGTACCTGTTTCACAAACGTTATAAAAATAAGCTTGACCATAGATATAACGCAGATGCGCATACATCGAGGTGATTCCACCTTCTACTCCACGTTCCGTCTTAAAAAAATTCGGATCATAAAAACTTCGAGGCTGTTCATCCAACAGATCGGAGCAAGAAGTTATCAAACAAAGAGTAACGACCGACATTCCGGCAATTCTTATTTTCTTAAATATTGATTTCATAGATTTTACAGATTTAGAAAGTTAAACTAATGCCAAACAGATAATTACGGTTCGATGGAGAATTCGTACCAATAGTCAGCAAACGACTAGGCATACTTCCTGTAGTAGCAACATTCTCATCGGCATAAGAGTTTGTTTCCGGATCCATTCCTGTTTCCTTATAATATGGAGAGCAGATAACAAAAGGATTCTGCACTGTGAAATAAGCACGCAACCCGTCTACTCCCAAACGGTCTAACCATTTCTGACCATTGAAATTATATCCTAATGTAATAGTACGTACTTTCCAGTATGAAGCATCAAAATATCCTAATGTTGAACCATATTTCGGACTATCGTTGCTCGTAATACCACCTGGCTTCGGATATTTAGCATCAGTATTTTCCGGAGTCCAATAATCAACATCGACCTGACCACGACGACCATTCAACATGTTCAGATAACCACTTGATGAGTATAATGTACTAATAAGTTTTCCTCCACACTTGAATGCTGTTATAACATTTAAATCAAATCCTTTATAAGCAACACGTGTACTAAATCCACCCTGGAACTTAGGTTCCATACTTATTACCTGACGATCTTCCGGACCTATCTGGCGAGTAGGAGTACCATCTTCATTATAATCTCCTGTATATTTTACTTTTATCATACCAACGTTACCGCCTGGTTCCAAAATATCCAGATACGGATCGCCTTCCTGCCAAAGGCCAATATATTCATAATCATAAATCACATCAATAGGATAACCTACAAACCAGAAGTTGTTTTCATCTTTTTCCTGACCAGAAGCCAATGAAACCAATTTATTGCGATTGGCTGAAATATTCAGACTAGCATCCCAAGTCCAGCCATTATGATTATCAAGAATAGTTCCATTCAAGGTTAATTCAACTCCCTTATTTTGAGTTTTACCAATATTTCCCATATAACTTCCTAAACCTGCAGTACTTGGAAGATTTACACTGAGCAACAAATCATTCGTTTTTTGTACATAGTATTCCAAAGTACCAGACAAACGTCCGCCCAATAAACTAAAATCAATACCATAATTCCATGTAGAAGAATATTCCCAACCCAATGAAGCATTAGGAGCTGTAGATACATAATATCCAGTAGCATAACCATTAGGCCCAAAGTTGTACGGACGAGTACTTAACTTTCCTAAAGTTGAATATGGGTCAACCACCTGATTGGATGTCTGTCCATAACCGACACGTAATTTCAACATATCCAACCAAGAAACATTATCCATAAACGATTCCTGACGTAAATTCCATCCTACAGAAACAGCTGGGTATGTATGCCATTGGTGTCCTTTTGCCAAGCGAGAAGAAGCATCTGCACGTACCGTTGCACTAAGCATATAACGATTGTCGTAAGTATACATTACACGTCCCATCCACGACATCAAGCCACTCTTCTGATAATTCCAATTATTAGGATCGACTGTAATAGTACCCTCTGCACGTCCGATATTATAATATTGAAAGTATTCGGCCGGAATATCCTTTGCAGCAATATGCGATTTTGTATACACCGTTTCTTCTGCCGAAAACATTCCTACAACATTTAATTGATGTTTTTCATTGAAAGTTCGATCATAGGTCAACAAATTCTCAACAGTCCAGTTTGTTGTTTCTTCATGAGCCAAAGCTGCCGTAGAAGGTGTATCTGCAGTAGAACTATTCACTCCTTCTCCTGTAAATTCACCTCTTTTGCTTTGACGATAGTTCAATCCTAAATTTACACGGTACTTCAAACCTTCTACCCAAGGACATTTAATCTCAGCAAACAAACTATTGTATGTACCAAATCCCTTGTTTTCATTAACCCAACTATCGTCTAAATTTTCCAATGTTTCCCGTGTTATAACATATTGTACGTCATTCGGCATCGTAACTGTACGCTTCAATGACCCATCTTCATTATAAGGACTAGCCAAAGGTGACATAGACAAAACGCCATACATACCCAACTGAGTACCTGTTGTTTCATTATAATTAGAATTTGTAGACATACCCAAACGAATATATTTACCTAAATCCTGCTCAAATGTACCACGCAATGAATAACGTTTGTAACCTTGTGTAGGAATCACACCCTGATCCTCATAATAAGAGGCGCCAAAGCTATAGCTGCCACCTTTTGTACCTCCGGTAACACCTATATCATGACTGGTCGTCATACCATTACGATAAAATAAATCCTGCCAATTTGTATTTGTATTATCAGACTCATCCAATGAATTTTGATATAAGCCAGCATCTTTACGCAATTGAGCATATTTAGGACCATCCATCATGGGATATTGCGAGAAAACGGTTTTTAAACCAACATATCCATTATATGTAAATTTAGCCGGACTTCCTTGTGCACCTTTATGAGTGGTAATAAGAATAACACCATTAGCTCCACGAGAACCATAAATCGCTGTCGAAGAAGCATCTTTCAAAATATCCATACTCTTAATATCACCAGGATTTATATCTGACAAATTACCCATAAAAGGTATTCCATCCAAAACAACCAAGGGATCATTTGATGCAGTCAATGAACGAGTACCACGAATTCGAATCTGCATAGAGGCCCCCGGCTGCGACGAAGTCTGTGCCATATCCACACCTGCAACGCGATTTTGCAGAGCATAAGTAATATTTGTTGCTGGAACTTCACGAAGTTTGTCACCACCAACAGAAGCTATTGAACCTGTAACATCAGACTTACGTGCAGAACCATAACCAATAACGACAACTTCATCAAGCGTTTCAGTATCTTCTTTTAGTATTATCTGAATTTTCTTTTTTCCTGCAACCGGAATTTCTTGAGTTTTATACCCTATATAAGAAATAACCAAAGTAGCATTTGCTGGCACCTCCAACGCAAAATTTCCATCAAAATCTGTAATAGTACCATTGGTAGTTCCCTTTTCTACTACACTAGCTCCAATAACCGATTCTCCAACTTTGTCCTTTACCGTACCTTGTATAGATACTTTCTGAGCTAAGACCCATAAGGGAATAAAACAGAACATAAATAATAGCCCTAACGGCTTTAAACAAAAAGTGTATTTACAAACAGTTGTTACTCAATATTTTGCAAACAATAAGTCTGAAATATGGTCGTAACATTTAAAGGAACATTCTAAAACGAGAAGATTTAATGATTTTATTATTTCTTAACCTATTGAGAGCGTCTATATAGGCATTTTCTTCTTTTCAAATCAATTTGATTTCGACATTCTACTTCTATTTAGCCAACTTTTTAAGCAATCAAAAAGATTATATTTTGTAACACCACTATTTGTATTTTTTGTTTGTCTTCTTATCCCAATGTGCACATGAGAAAGAGATAAAGCAAAAGAAAGTATATCCCAAATCTATTATTAGAGGGAGTGCAGTCTGACGCTTGCCCTATTTATCTTTGCTTTGCAAAATGAGAGTTCCTAAAATTAAAACAAAAAAGTGTGTCATTCTATTTTGCAATACTTCAGTAAAAATTTACCGAAGTATTGGATTTATGGATTAATATCTTTAGAAAAAGGCAAAAATGAATATTATCTCCTTAAAAGTGAATATTGTTCTATTTGGCTATCTCTCTATCTTTGCAGTTATTAGTGTGAAAGTATTGATATGAAACAACTGATGTTCATTTTTGCCGTTGCATGGGGTGCTGTAGTGGGCAGCCGTGCGCAAGAGGTGCTTACTTTGGATGCTTGTCTTCGTTGGGGTATTGAAAAAAACCTGGGTCTCCGAGGGCAGCGCAATGAGATTCGAAAAAGCAAATATGCTATTTCTGAAAACCGTGCCAAGTTGTTACCGCAAATTAATGGAGTGGCTAATTTTAACGACAACTTCGATCCTCCAGTGTCCGTAACAGATGGTTCTGCTTATGGTAAACCTTATAATGTAACCCAGACGCTGCAGTATAATGCCGCAGCCGGATTGCAACTTCAAATACCGCTCTATAATCAGACGGTTTATACCGCACTTTCCATTTCGAAGGTATTGGATGAAATCAGCCGTCTGTCTTATGAAAAAGCGCGCGAGGATTTGATGATGCAGATTGCTAAGATGTACTATCTGGGACAGGTCACGGCCGAGCAGATAACGCTGGTTAAAGCCAATATTGCGCGTCTGGAGGAATTGCGTGACATTACGGTGGCTTTCTATGACAATGGCATGGCTATGGAGGTGGATGTGAAGCGTGTCAATATAAACCTGGAAAACTTGCAGGTACAGTATGACAATGCACAGGCCATGCTGGCTCAACAGCTGAATATGCTGAAATATGTGATGGATTATCCGGCAGAGAAAGATATAGCGCTGGAACCGGTGGATGCTGAAACTATTGCTCCGATTGAATTGACCGGCTTGTCCGAAAATCTGTATGAGCTTCAGTTGCTTCAGTCGAAGAGTGACTTGGCAGAACGGCAGAAAAAGATGATTTTCCATGGATACATTCCTTCACTTACATTGACGGGCAGCTGGATGTATACGGCTTATACGGATAAGTTTCATCATTGGTTTCATTCCGGACCCTCCAATCACTGGTATCGTTCTTATGGTTTAGGCTTAGCACTGCGTGTCCCTATTTTTGATGGATTGGATAAGAGGAATAAAATTCGCAAGGCGAAAATTGATCTGGAGAATATTCGTTTGTCGCAAGAGAATACGCGGAAGAATCTGGAGACACAATATGTCAACGCTACGAACGATTTGATGAATAACCAACGCAATTTCAAGAAACAGAAGGATAATTATCTCTTGGCGGAGGATGTCTATGAGGTAACATCTGACCGCTATCGGGAGGGTATTGCCTCCATGACAGAGGTTTTACAGGATGAAATGCGTATGAGCGAAGCGCAGAACAATTATATCAGTGCGCATTATAACTATCGTGTAACTCACCTTGCTTTGCTGAAGTTGACTGGACGTGTAGAAAGTCTGCTGAAGTAAGTTCTCAATTATTTTATTCATAGTCAATGATTAACTATCAATTTAAAACATATGGAAACAACAGATAAAAACTGTGCTGCAATGAGCACACATCACGAACAGGCTAAGAAATTGAAAAAATTGCGCACCCGCCAGCGTGTGGTAAGCCTAATTGGTATAGCTATTTTAGTTTGGGGAATTATTCAGGTTGCTTTCTTGTTTTTTGATTATAAAAACACAGAATCCAGTAATGATGCTCAAATAGAGCAATATATCTCGCCGGTTAATCTGCGTGCTTCAGGTTATATCAAGAAAATCTATTTCACCGAACATCAGGA
>NZ_DBMACV010000007.1:0-70459 GCF_057861905.1 Phocaeicola sp.
TATTGTTTCTTTGAAAACAAACCGGATGCATTGCAAGGATACTATATTGAGGACTCAAAACAACTGGCCTTATTCTAAACTTATCCCGAACTCAGGTCTTTAATCAAAAACATTCTTAGACACAAAAGGAAAGAGCCCGGTGCAATACCGAACTCTTTCTCTAAACGGATAATATTTAACCCGTCCATCTTTTTGGGGGCACTTCATTACTCAAATGAGCTTGATACGACTCTTTTTAATCTTGTAGTTACAATCGTTTATTGGGGGAAATCGTCATTTTAATGCTGCCATACTCTTCGTTTATAAGTAACCGGCTTTCCTCACCAGTCTATTTCTTTTAAACCTTTACTCCGCAAGTATTCATTTGCTTTACTAAAGTGCTTGCAACCAAAGAAACCATAATCGGCAGACCTCGGAGAAGGATGGACCGTTGTCAGAATACAATGCTTGGTTGCATCGATAAGGGAAGCTTTTGCCTTTGCATAACTTCCCCACAGCATAAAGACCAGGTTCTCGCGCTCGTCGCTCAGTTTCTTGATAACAGCGTCGGTAAATGTTTCCCATCCTCTGTTTCGGTGAGAACCGGTCTGATAAGCTCTGACCGTAAGTACGGAATTCATCGAAAAGACTCCCTGCTCCACCCACCTGTCTAAATTACCGGATGAAGGAATAGGCTTACCTAAATCTTGATGAATCTCCTTGAAGATATTCATCAAAGATGCCGGAATGGCCGTACCTTCGGGTACAGAAAAACAAACGCCATAATACTGTCCCGGAGTGGGATAAGGGTCCTGCCCCAAGATAACCACCTTGACCTTCTCAAACGGACATGCGTTGAAAATATGAAAGATTTGTGAACCTTGAGGTAAGACATGTTCATGCGCATACTCATAACGTACAAAATCTGTCAGCTGCTTGAAGTAAGGCTTATCGAACTCTTCCTGCAAACGCCAGCGCCAACTTTCTTCTATCTTGACATTCATATTTGTACTGCTTACTTGAATTACAACCTATCGCTGTGGAATATCGACTGATGTTTCACATTTCCCTTTTAAATGTTCTGAAAAGAAATCAACCAGACGCCAGTAGAAATACTCATTCATATCTCCAAACCCGTGACGCTGTCCCGGTAATATCAACATTTCAAAGCGCTTGTTGGCACGGATCAAGGCATCAACTACACGGATGGTATTGGCCGGATGCACATTATTGTCTATATCTCCATGTACCAGCATCAAATGCCCTTTCAATTGTTTCACGATTTCAGGATTCGTTGCAATCTTATAAGCAAAAGTTGTATCGCCTTTCTCCGAAACTTCTTCTTTCACACCATGATGCGTTTCACTCCACCAGCGGTTATAAATCCGGTTATCATGATTTCCGGCACACGATACGGCAGCCTTATAGAAATCGGGATACTGGCAGATAGCTGCTGTCGACATAAATCCTCCACCCGAATGTCCATGAATACCAACCTTGTCTATATCGATAAACTTATAGCGCGCTGCCAATTGCTCCACGGCAGCTTTATGATCGGCAAGTGGATAATCGCGCATATTTCCATATCCGTAGTTGTGATACCATTTCGAACGACTGGGATGACCGCCTCGCTGTCCTACGGAAATAACAATGAAACCAGCCTGCGCCAAACGGTCGGTACGTACACTCATACGGGTAAACGGATAATAAACAGCTTCTACCTGAGGACCGGGATATACATAATCGATGATAGGATAAACTTTCGTTGAATCGAAATTATAAGGTTTATACATCACTCCATACAGGTCTGTCACTCCATCGGCAGCCTTTACGGTAAAGAGTTCCGGGAACTGATAACCAGCAGCTTTCAACTGTGAGAAATCACTTTCCTGAATGGTCATAACCTTATTCCCATTGCGGTCAATCAAGTCTGCACACGGGATGGTATTTACCCGTGAATAATTATCGACAATGAAACGGGCCTCATCATCAACTTCTACCTCATGGAAGAAATTACCCTTGGTCAGCAACTTCAATCCACTGCCATCGGCGTTCACCTTATACAAATGTTCATAATAAGGATTCTCTCCTTCCTCACGGCCATTGGCGATAAAATAAATCGTGCGAGTAGACTCATCTACCTTTACGACACGTTCAACATGCCATGAACCTTTGGTTATACGGTTCTTCAGATTACCGCGGTCGTCATATAAATAAAGGTGTGCCCAGCCGTCACGTTCACTCCATTGGATAAATTCTTTACCTCCACCAAACACGTAGATCGGACGAGTTTCCTGATACGTATTCATGCGTTCTTTTACAACAGGAACGATAGAATCTTGTCCAATAGTATAGGTACAGACATCAATACGATGTAAGTCACGACTGCTTCGAGTCAGGAAGAAACGAGTATTATCACCTTGCCATACAGGAGAAATGAACTCCGCATCACGTTGTTTCTGCTCGTAAGGACATGACTCCAATCCTAAACTTTGGTTCTTCCAGGCGGCCACTTTAATTTCCTTACGTGTATTGTTTACCATATCGAACAAATACAAATGTTCCTCGGGAGCCTCCATTTCTCCCGGCATCTGGTAACGGTAAGTTTCAAGTGTAGGACGAGGCTGAGCAACCGAATTGATAACCCAAAGATCTTTTACCTTACGATCATCAGACACAATAGTCACAAAATATTTCGAGTCGGGTGACCAGTATCCCCATACCCTGCGACGCTTTCCATTGCACAGCGTATCTGTATTCAGAGTAGTATACGGAATGCCGTAGCCAAAATGTTCGGTACCCTCCTTCGTCAATTGCATTTCGACTATCGTACTATCTTTTTCATTCTTCTGAGCTTTCCGATAATCTTCCATACTCATCCGATACAAATTACAGTCTTTCGCATAAACGACTGTTTTCCTGTCGGGAGAAACAGAAGCCCACTCCAGTTTTTTCGGTTCTTTAGCATCTTCAGTCAGCTGAGTAAGTTTACGTGTCGGATAGTCATATGAAAAATAAAAGACAACCTTTTCTGCTTTTTTCTTCTCTCCTTTCTTCGGTTTAGCCTCTTGAGAAGACTCCACCTCAAACGTAAATGTCCGTCCGTCTTCCTTCGCCTTCAGATTACGAATAGGTAAATGACGGGCTTCGAACGGATCGTGTACAATCTCAGTCAACTGAGAAGCCAGTTCGTCACGATCGAACAACAGTTTTTTTGTTTTAGCCGCCGGATCAACTACATACCAAAATGTTCCTTCACTGGTTTTATATTCGAACCAGAAATTATTACCTTTCTGAAACCAATGCGGATCAACCGTTGTAGGAAAAAGCATCGTATTCAACTTACTCTGAGTAAATTTCTCAGCCTGAAGATACTCAGGTAATCTATCCTGCGCAGGCTGTGCCATTGCAAACAAGCACATTCCCCCTAAAAACAAAACAGTAAGAATTGATTTTTTCATAGCTCTTTAATATAGAAAGGCACTGACTATACCCGCTCTTCAACGAAGGACAGAATAATCAGTGCCTTTACTTATTGATAAATTAGAATAAAAATCTTAGAACATCATTGAAGTTCGCCCAAATCAACAAAGCAAAAAGAAGGAACATTCCCACCATCTGAGCATACTCCAGGAACTTGTCACTCGGCTTACGACGGGCTATAATCTCGTATAACAAGAATAATACATGACCACCATCGAGAGCCGGAATCGGCAATATGTTCATAAAGGCCAAGATAATGGAAAGGAATGCCGTCATTTCCCAGAAACGCTGCCAGTCCCAGACCTTCGGGAAAATACTTCCAATCGTTCCAAAACCACCAACACTCTTGGCACCTTCCTTGGTAAATACGTATTTCATGTCATTTACATACCCTTTCAACGTATTTATTCCCAAAGTTACTCCAGCAGGGAACGATTCAAAGAATCCATAGCTTAAATTGGTTTCCTTGTAATTTACCAAGCCTCCAATAGCATCGACCATAAACTGTTCATTCGTCTGAACCGTAACTGTATCTCTTACTCCCTGACGAGAATATACCAATGAGAACTGGGCCGATGTTTTCTTCTCCAATTCAGCCTTGGCGCGAAGCTTACTCATTTCATCCAGAAATTCATTCCAGGAATTCAACGGCGTACCGTTGAAAGCAATCAGTGAGTCACCTTTCTGAATACCTACCTTAGCAAATCCTCCACCTGGCAATACAGAATCAATTACATTCGGTCGGAAAGTAGCAACAAACATCGGATTCTCTTTCGCTACATCAAGTAAGCTCAATTCCGGCATCAGAATTTTCTTTTCCTCTCCATTTCGAAGTACTGTTACCTCACGTGCTTCTACTATGTTACGAAGCATGTCCATATCGAAACGCACCAACTCTTTTCCGTCTGCACTCTTCAGAATATCTCCATCCCGAAATCCTATTTGCTGAGCTGTTTCATTGAATTTCATACCATAGGTCATATCCTTCAGAGCTACGTAAGAATCTCCCCATGTATAAAGAATCATCGAATAGATAAACAGCGCCAACAAAAAGTTCATTAATACTCCTCCTACCATAACCAACAATCGTTGCCATGCCGGCTTGGAACGAAACTCCCACGGTTGTGCTGGCTGTTTCATTTGTTCGGTATCCATTGACTCATCAATCATACCCGATATTTTGCAATATCCACCCAATGGTAACCAGCCCACTCCATATTCCGTATCACTGTTTTTCGGTTTAAACTTAAACAGTGAGAACCAGGGATCGAAAAAAATATAAAACTTCTCTACTCGTATCTTGAAAAGGCGTGCAAAGAAAAAGTGTCCTCCTTCATGAATAATCACCAGCAGTGACAAACTGAGAATAAGTTGAAGAGCACGAATTAAAAATGTTTCCATCTAAAGTTTGTTTTCTATTTTATTTATATTAATACACTCTGTTACTTCATTCCATTTATAACCATTTCAGCCGCAATACGACGTGTCTCCGCGTCGGTCGAAACATAATCTTCATAAGTAGGGGTTGCAATGAAAGGTACACGTTGCATTGCCTTTTCTATTACATCACTCATTCCAAGAAAAGAAATCTGATCTTTCAGGAAAGACGCTACAACGACTTCATTAGCTGCATTGACTATACACGGCATGTTACCCCCCTGATGTAAAGCTTCATAAGCCAAAGCCAGATTCCGGAAGCGTTTTGTATCAGGAGCCTCGAAAGTCAGGCTGTTACATTTCAAGAAATCCAGACGGTCGAAAGAAGAACGGACACGTTGAGGATATGAAAAGGCGTACTGGATAGGCAAACGCATATCGGGTACTCCCAACTGTGCTTTCACGGCACCGTCTTCAAATTCCACCATCGAATGAATGACCGATTGGGGGTGAACTACCACTTCTATTTGATCTGGACGCACACCAAACAACCATTTAGCTTCGATTACTTCGAAACCTTTATTCATCATTGAAGCCGAATCAATTGTTATCTTAGCTCCCATACTCCAATTGGGATGCTTCAACGCTTGCTCCTTCGTAACATATTGCAACTGATCCATTGTAAACGTACGGAAAGGGCCACCCGATGCTGTAAGAATCACCTTTTCCAAAGGATTATTCATTTCCAAACACTGGAAGATAGCTGAATGTTCTGAATCGACAGGCAAGATAGGCGTATGATATTCATTGGCCAAAGCATTTATCAGCTCACCGGCAACAACCATCGTTTCTTTATTGGCAAGCGCTATAATCTTACCTGCACGAATAGCACTCATAGTCGGGCGTAATCCGGCATATCCCATCATTGCAGTCAGTACAATGTCGATGGGCTGCGACTCAACAACCTGACAAATGGCTTCCGAACCAGCATAAACCTTTATAGGCAGATCAGATAAAGCCTCCTTAAGTTGCAAATATTTATCTTCATTGGCTATCACGACAGCTTCAGGATGAAACTTCCGTGCCTGCTCAATCAGTAAATCCACTTTATTATTAGCAGTCAATGCATAAGCTTCATATAAATCGGGATGCTCTTCTATGACTTGTAATGCCTGTGTCCCGATAGAGCCCGTAGAACCTAATATTGCGATTTGTTTTTTCATATATCAAAATACAACGTATTTTTCAGGATTAGTCGGATTTCCTTTATGCCATAATTCAAAATGTAAATGAGGCTGGTCACCATCTTCAGCCGACTTTCCGACCAGCGCAATTACTTCCCCGCCTTTTACTTTCTCACCTTCATGCTTCATCAGAGAACCGCAGTGTTTATACACAGAAACGAAGTTTTGCGGATGCTGTATCTGAATGACATAACCCCATTCTGCTGTATAAGCAGCCATAATAACAGTACCGTCTAAAGCAGCAAGAATACTTTCATTGGGGCTCGCAGTAAGATCGATACCAAAGTGGCGCTTTTCCGGATTGAAACCAACTGACATAACTCCACGTAAAGGACGATAAAATATCAGTCCGGCAGCATCACGCACATCTGTAACGGCAGTCAGATTATATCTTTCCTTCTCTTCATATTGCTTGCGAAATTCATCTTCTTCTTTCGAACGTTCCATCAGTTTCTCTGCACGAAGATTAGTCAGCGAATCAATGGACTGAACCGTATCGGCCTTTACCTGCCCGCTCAATATATCCTGTATATTCATGACATACCGGCTCTGACGTTCAAGTGCAGCCTGTAATGAATCTGCCCGCAATGCATTAGTCACAATCTGAGAACGAACCTCACTGTTCATATATCCCGGAAGGTAATTTCGTAACGGGGTAAATGCGATAATAGCAGCGGCTATCAAGAAAATAACCGTACAAGCCGACAACAAGACAGACAGACCATTCAGCTTAGACACATGAATGCCTACTACCTCCTCCAAGGTATTTTCATTGATAATCGTCAGTTTATATTTAAACTTGATATTATGCCAAAAAGCCTTACGTCCTCTTCTTGTCTTTCTCATTGTCCTTTTCTTATTCTAATAACCCTTCCGGTATGTCAACTTTCAGGATTCTTTGTTCTTTATCCAAATCGACGATAAATTCTTCGTGAGCAGGAAGTAACAATTCCTCACCATCCTTCTCTATCACAAACAAAACATTCATCGTAGAATCGTCAACAGCAACAATTTCTCCCAAATTACCATGATGTACATCCTCAACACGGAATCCTGTAAAGAAATTCCACGAAGTAATCTCTTCCTGATCGTCCATATATTTCTTCGGGAAATATACCTCCACATTCGTCAGCATACGTGCGCGTTCGGCAGTATCAATTCCCTCGAACTTTATTAAGGCTACATCGTCGGAACGGAAACGATACTCTTCAATAAAGAACGGTACCAATATTCCATCCAGCAACAAAACCAGATAATCACAATCCACACGGTCGAAAATATCATCGGTAAAGGTAAAAGAAACCTCTCCCTTTATCCCGTGAGGCTTATTAATTATTCCTATCTTATATACTTCTTCTTTTCTAATCATACACTTACTCTATACGGGTAATACGAGCACCCAAAGCAGTCAGACGCTGCTCGATATTCTGATATCCCCGGTCTATCTGTTCAATGTTATGAATACGGCTGATGCCTTCTGCGCTCAAAGCTGCTATCAGCAAAGCTATTCCGGCACGTATATCAGGAGAAGTCATATTACCTCCACGCAAACGGAAATTATGATCATGACCGATAACAACAGCACGATGAGGATCACAAAGAATAATCTGTGCTCCCATATCAATCAGTTTATCGACAAAGAACAAACGACTTTCAAACATTTTCTGATGTATCAAAACACTACCCTTTGCCTGAGTAGCGACCACAAGCATTACACTCAGCAAGTCAGGAGTCAGTCCCGGCCACGGAGCATCAGCTATTGTCATGATCGAACCATCAATAAATGATTCAATCTCATAATGATCCTGCTGAGGAATAAAAATATCATCACCTCGTTGTTCCAGACGAATTCCTAAACGGCGGAAACTATCCGGAATAATACCCAGGTTCTCGTACGATACGTTCTTAATCGTAACCTCGCTGGATGTCATGGCCGCCATACCGATAAAGCTTCCTACTTCAATCATATCTGGCAATACATGGTGTGTACAACCTTTAAGGCTTTTCACTCCTTCGATAGTCAGCAGATTGGATGCAATACCCGATATCTTGGCTCCCATGCGATTCAACATCTTACACAATTGTTGCAAGTAAGGTTCGCATGCTGCATTATAAATAGTCGTTTTTCCTTCAGCCAACACAGCTGCCATTACGATATTTGCAGTACCTGTTACCGAAGCTTCATCAAGCAGCATATATGTACCTTTCAACTGACTGGAAGTAATCGTAAAGACTCCCTTTGCCGCATCATAATTGAATGATGCTCCCAATTTCTGAATACCCAGGAAATGCGTATCCAGTCGGCGACGACCAATCTTATCCCCACCCGGTTTAGCAATCATCGCCCGTCCAAAACGTGCCACCAAAGGTCCGACAAGCATGACCGAGCCACGCAAACGTGAGCAACGAGTAAGGAACTCTTCGCTTTCAAGATAGGAAAGATTCACATCATCTGCCTGAAAAGAATAAGTATCTACACTTTTTTTAGACACTTTTACACCCATATCGCGAAGTAACTGAATCAGGTTGTTCACATCCAATATATTCGGGATATTACTGATTGTCACTTCTTCGTCAGTCAATAATGTAGCACAAACCACTTGCAAGACTTCATTCTTTGCACCTTGCGGAATAATCTCACCATGCAGTTTATACCCGCCTTCGATTACAAATGATGCCATAGTACCGGTTATTTAAGATTAATATTTTCTTTTTTGCTGATTATTGTTATTTGCCTGTCGACGGCGCGGAGCAAATGTGCGCTGTTCTACCAGACGGAAATCTTCGGCCGACAGCTTAATCTTTCCTCCCGACAGTTCACACAAATCATCCAGAATCTTCTGATCTTCCACCCCATCCTTATTCCAGTTCTGATAATCTTTTTTCATATGATTGGCTATCAGTTTCAGCAGCTGATTTCTTTCTTCTCCTTCCGGATAATCGACAGCAATCTTGATCATATCCTGAACAAAACGGCCATAGTGACGATAACGGATATTGTTCTGAGAATAAGGAATACGATCAGGCTTTACTTCCAGGCTTTCTTTTTTCACGATATCCACCGGATAATCGATATCAAGCTTAAAGTCGGCCATAATAGCCAAATGATCCCACAGCTTATGATTGAAGTCGGTCACATCTCGCAAATGAGGAAACATGCCTCCCATGATATTTACAATAGTATTGGCACAACGCTGGCGTTCTTCACGATCTTCAATCGTCAGTGCGTAATCCACCATGTTCTGCACGCTTCTTCCATATTCGGGAAGAGGTAATTTTCGTTGTTGGGTATTATATTCCATATCTATTTTATCGCAGTTTTTCCTGTTTTACAAAAGTTTCTTGGGAGTAGAAGCAACGAACTCTTTCAGATAGAAAGGTTCAAAGTAAGCTACATCCTTGAAATCCTTTTCGGCCATGGCACGTTCGGCAAGCGGGAACATCCATTTTGCCAGCGGATGAATATTTTCAAGAAAATGAGCATTAGGATGCGTGATTTTCTCACGGCACTTAGCCGCTCCGTTTCCAAAGAAATAAACCGGATGCTCTGCCAGGAATTCTGCATACGAATTTTCATCAATAATATCAGCTCCGATTTCACGTTTAACCTTCAATGCACGATCGTATATAGCAGCATATACTTCCATACGGCGAGCATCAATCATCGGACACAACAAAGCATCTTCCGGCAAATCTTCGTAAAGCAATACCGGAACAGTCATTACTGCCGGAGTAGGGATGCCAATCAACGGAATATTGCGCCCATAACAAATACCTTTTGCCATCGACACACCGATTCTCAATCCTGTATACGAACCCGGTCCGCAACTAACAGCTACAGCATCCAAAGGAATGGCATGATTATCGATAAACGACAAAGCCTCATCCACAAAAACGCCCAATACCACAGCATGTGAGGGACCCTTAAAGTCCTCTTTCGAGAAGATAGAAGTTCCATCCTGACTTACAGAAACAGAACATACTTCCGTTGAAGTTTCAATATGTAAAATGCACGACATAAATTAATTTCTTATTATATAGACTGCAAATATACACTTTTATTTGCACTCACTTCCCATTAAGCCAGTGTTTTTTAGAACCGTTAATAAAAGATGAAAAGCTTTACTAAAAAACGTCGGCACATTCTCAGGAAAACGTCGGCACGTTTTTCAAAAACATCGGCACGTTTTCCTATCACTCTGCCCGAAGAATTTACCTCATCAACGAAAAAGCCTCTCTCTACTTTTCCGATTCACAGCTTTTTCCTAACTTTGCACGATAAAAAACAGAATATTATGATACAATCAATGACCGGATACGGCAAAGCAACAGCCACATTCGGAGATAAGAAGATCAACGTAGAAATAAAATCGTTGAATAGTAAGGCAATGGACTTGTCGACACGTATTGCTCCATTGTATCGCGAAAAAGAAATGGAAATCCGTAACCTTATTACCAAGACACTGGAACGTGGTAAGGTAGATTTCTGTATCTGGATTGAAAAAGACGCCGCCGAAACGGCTACTCCCATTAATGCTGCACTGGTAGAAAACTATTACAATCAAATAAAGGCCATTTCCGACAACTGTCACATTCCCGTACCGGAAGACTGGTTTGCGACTCTGCTTCGCATGCCGGACGTACTGACCCGGGTAGATATTCAAGAGTTGTCAGACGAAGAATGGACAGTTGCCAGCAAGGCAATTGAGGAAGCCTTGCAACATTTAGTAGATTTCCGCAAGCAGGAAGGAGCTGCATTGGAAAAGAAATTTACCGAAAAAGTAGACAATATAGAACGCCTGCTGAAATCAATCGAGCCTTACGAAAAAGAGCGTGTAACAAAGATACGTGAACGAATTACTGATGCGTTAGAAAAAACAATCAGTGTAGACTATGACAAGAACCGCCTGGAGCAGGAATTGATTTACTATATTGAGAAACTGGATATAAACGAAGAAAAGCAACGCCTTGCCAACCACTTGAAATACTTCCGCGAAACAATGGCAGGAGGTCACGGACAAGGTAAGAAGCTGGGATTCATCGCTCAGGAAATGGGACGTGAAATCAACACTACAGGCAGCAAATCAAATCATGCTGAAATGCAAAACATCGTGGTTCAGATGAAAGACGAACTGGAACAAATCAAGGAACAAGTTTTAAATGTAATGTAATATTAACGCATTGAAGAGCGAAAAAGAAGGGATGCCATCTGATTCCGATTGCCCTTACCTTCTTGTTTCGCTCTTCGTGTTTTTCATTCTAAGTTATGGGAAAACTGATAATCTTTTCTGCACCGTCAGGATCAGGCAAATCTACTATCATCAATTACCTGCTTACGCAAAACCTGAATCTGGCCTTTTCTATTTCGGCAACCAGCCGCCCGCCTCGAGGAACAGAACAGAACGGAGTTGAGTATTTTTTTCTTACTCCAGAAGAGTTTAAGCAACGTATTGCCAACAATGAATTTCTGGAATATGAAGAAGTCTATACCGACCGTTTTTACGGCACACTAAAAGCACAGGTAGAGAAGCAGTTGGAAGCCGGTCAGAACGTAATATTCGATGTAGACGTAGTAGGCGGATGCAATATAAAAAAATTCTATGGTGAACGTGCATTATCGGTATTTATCCAGCCACCTTCTGTCGAAGAACTGCGCAAACGATTGAACGGACGCGGTACCGATACTCCCGAAGTAATAGAAAGTCGAATCGCCAAAGCAGAATTCGAACTAAGTTATGCAAACAAATTCGACGTTGTAATAGTAAACGATGATCTGGAAACAGCTAAAGCTGAAGCCCTGAAAGTCATCAGCGATTTTCTGAAAAAATAATCCATACTTCAATTTATGGCTAAAGATCCTAAAAAACTTCTGCGTACCATGATGATTGTCAGTATTATCATCGGACTGGTCGCTCTGGCTGTGGCCGTAGTTGCCGCTGCCATGAAAGAATACATTATTGCCGCAGCAATGCTCATCGTTGCCGGCTGGCAAGTTATAAACTATCTAAAATGGAAGAAATGCCTGTAAAGACAGGAATATTCGGAGGCACATTCAATCCGATTCATGTCGGTCATCTTGCATTGGCAAACTATTTGTGTGAATATGGGGGGCTGGATGAAATCTGGTTTCTGGTTTCTCCCCAAAATCCGTTCAAACAAAACGTGGAGTTACTCGACGATAAAATACGGCTGGAAATGGTACAAGCTGCTGTTTCCGGCTATCCACGTTTCCAAGCCTCAGACTTTGAATTCAACTTGCCACGTCCTTCTTATACAGTCGATACCCTGAACAAATTGGCTGACACCTACCCGGACAGAGAGTTTACACTTATCATCGGAGCGGACAACTGGGCTGTATTCGACCGTTGGAAATCACCCGAAGAAATCATCCGCAAACATTTTATCATTGTATATCCACGACCAGGCTACAACATACAGACAGACTTACTTCCGCCTCATGTAAAAGTCGTAGATACGCCCCGTCTGGAAATCAGCTCAACATTTATCCGGCAAGCTGTCAGCGAAGGAAAAGACATACGCTACTTCTTGCATCCAGAAGTATTCCGTATTATTGTTGAAAAAGAATTATACCAAAAGAAATGAAAAAATCTAAATTGTATATTCTCTCTTTGAGTGCATGCCTGTTGTTGGGAGCTACAAACAGTGCCGAAGCTAAAATCTTTGAGAGGAAAAAGAAAAAAGCAAAAACAGAACAAGCAGCCGTACCTGTCAACAGAGCGACAAACGGATTGAAACCTTATGCCAGCGTCATCACTTCAAAGGCAAAAAGTTCACACGGATTTCTCACTGTGCATAAGGTAAACGACATTTACTTCCTCGAAATACCCGATTCTATATTAAACCGTGACATTCTGATTGTGAACCGAATCAGCAAAGCTCCAACCTCTCGACAGAAATCACGCGTCGGTTACCCGGGAGATATTTTAGGTAGCAAGGTTATCCGTTTTGAGAACAAGGATAATAAACGACTTCTGGTACGTGAATACTCTTACCGTGAACGAGCCGAAGATAAGGAAGGCATGTATCAATCTGTACTTAATTCAAACATACAGCCTATTGTAGCCAATTTCAATCTTGAAGCTATCAGAAAGGACTCACTCAGTCGTAGCTATGTAATCAATATCAGTACTTTTCTAATCAAAGAAAATCCATTATTTTCTTTTGATGCCGACAGTAAAGAATACATCGGATTACTTAATATGGCCGGAGAAGGAACATACGTCGATACGCTAAAAGCTTTTCCACAAAACATTGAAATCTCTACCACAGTTACTTACCAAAGCAAAAAAAGCGTAAGCAATGTAGGTTTCTTAGAGACTGGAAGTCCGCGTGTTCCTCTGACTTATGAGCTGAACAGTTCTATGGTTTTACTTCCTGAAACCCCGATGAAAGGCAGACTATTCGACCCGCGAGTAGGATATTTTACAGTAGGATACACTGATTTCGACAGCAACCCGCAAGGCATTGAATACAAAAAACTCATTACACGCTGGCGTTTGGAGCCCAAAGACGAAGCTGCTTATCTACGTGGTGAACTCGTTGAGCCCAAGAAACCTATCGTAATTTATATCGATCCGGCTACTCCCAAGAAATGGGTACCATATCTGATACAAGGAGTAAACGACTGGCAGACAGCTTTCGAAAAGGCTGGATTCAAAAATGCGATTTACGCAAAGGAGGCACCTACCAACGACCCCTCGTGGAGTCTGGAGGATGCACGCCATTCGGCCATCGTTTACAAGCCCTCAGACATACCGAATGCAAGTGGCCCTCACATCAACGACCCGCGTTCCGGGGAGATATTGGAAACACATATCAACTGGTATCACAATGTCATGAGTCTGTTACGCGACTGGTATATGATTCAAGCTGGAACCATCGACGAAGCAGCACGCAAGATGCAGCTCGACGATGAATTGATGGGACAGCTCATCCGTTTCGTTTCTTCTCATGAAGTAGGCCATACACTGGGACTCCGACATAACTTTGGCTCTTCACATACTGTACCGGTCGAAAAATTACGCGACAAGGCATGGGTGGAAGCCAACGGACATACACCGTCTATCATGGACTACGCCCGGTTCAACTATGTTGCGCAGCCAGAAGACAGCATTACACGTGCAGGAATCTTTCCTCGCATAGGAATGTATGACAAATGGTCTATAGAATGGGGATACCGATGGTTACCACAGTTCCAAAAACCGGAAGATGAAATTGCATTCTCCAATCAATCCATCATTGGGAAACTGAAAGAAGATATCCGTTATACATTTGGTACAGAATCGGATGCCAACGATCCCCGCAACCAAAGTGAGGACCTGGGCGATGACTCCATGCTGGCCAGTATGTATGGCATCAAAAACCTGAAACGAATTGTTCCTCAGATACTGGAATGGTCGTACGAGCCCAACAAATCATATGCCAGTGCCGGAGAAATATACAGTCAGGTAGTATCTCAGTTCAATCGCTATTTAGGACATGTGACCAAAAACGTCGCAGGAATTTACAGCAATCCCATTACGGTAGAACAATCAGACGAAGTAGCGCGCGAATTTGTTCCTGCCGATATACAGAAACGAGCTGTTACATTCCTCAACGAACAGTTGTTTACTACTCCTCAGTGGCTCATCAACCGCCAGTTGATAGAAAAGGCAAAGATACTTCCCGTAAATGTGATCTGTTCACTGCAGTCGGGGATTCTCACACGCCTCATCAGTAAAAGTACACTCGACAAAATGAGTGAAAACGAAACATTGAACGGAAAGAAAGCATATACCTCGGCACAAATGTTCAATGATTTGAAAAAAGTAATCTGGAGCAACCTTGGACAATCGGATATCTACAAACGCAACATGCAGAAAACATACGTAGAAAGCCTCATCAGCTTACTCGACAAGCCTGAAGCAGCCAGCAAAAATGCATCAGGAAAGCGACCTGCATATTCCGAAGCCCCGGCTATCGCTCACGGACAACTGCTGGAACTAAAACGTCTGGCAACTGGAGCAGCCGGTATGACAAGTGGTACAGCCAGAGGCCACTATCTGAACTTGATTACCCTGATAGATAATGCGTTGAATGACAAATAAAAAACTCCGTTGTTACTCTATCTTTTCACAGATAAATGTAACAACGGAGTTTTTTTTAATCTACGAAGAAGACAAACCATTGCGACTGTCTTCTTATTTTATTTCCAGTACAACAATCGATTTGGCAGGAAGTTCAACATCCAAACCATTCTTAGTAATCTTAGCTCCTTTAAAATCCTTAGGAGTCACAATATCAGGATGTTCAAACGAGTTACAATCATCAATATTTTTCGAAGTCAGAATACGTCCCGAAACAGATTTAACCTGTACACCATCCAAGGATAAAGTAATATACTGCGATTCCTCCAAGTCAACATTCGACAAAGAGATATGAATTACTCCTGCCTTGTCGCGCGAAGCCGTTGCACTAACCATCGGCACAATTCGGTCATCACGTACAATCTTACGTTCACACTGCATATCTATCGGCAGATAAGTAGCATCTTGGTGTACATTATACATCTCAAACACATGATAAGTCGGCGTTAATACCATTTTATCATCTTTGGTCAGAATCATCGACTGAAGTACATTAGCAATCTGAGCAATATTTGTCATCTTGATACGATTGGTATATTTATGGAAAATATCCAAAGTCAGCGAAGCTACAAAGGCATCCCGTAAAGTATTTTGCTGAAACAGATGTCCCGGTACTGTACCCGGCTCCTCATCCCACCAGGTTCCCCATTCATCAACAATCAATCCTACACGATTCTGCGGATCATATTTATCCATAATTGCAATATGACGCTTTACGACATCTTCTATTTCACGACATTTACCTAACGTCCAATAATAGTCATCCTTCGAAAAGTTTGTAGCCGAACCTTTACTTCCCGACCATCCCGAAACCGTATAATAGTGCAATGAAAGCCCATTCATTTGTGACATTGCCTTCTGCATCAGCACCTCAGTCCAATGATAATCATAATCGCTTGCTCCACTGGCTATCTTATATAAACGATTTTCTCCATAATTACGACAATAAGTCTGATAACGGCGATACACATCTGCATAATACTCCGGATACATATTACCTCCGCATCCCCAGCTTTCATTGCCAACTCCAATATACTTTACCTTCCAAGGTTTTTCACGCCCGTTTTCTTTACGCAACTTTGCCATCGGACTACCTTGCTCGGCTGTCATATATTCTACCCATTTGGCCAGTTCCTCTACAGTACCACTACCCACATTTCCGCTGATATAAGGTTCACATCCCAGCATTTCACAAAGATTCAGGAACTCATGTGTACCAAAACTATTATCTTCTACCGTTCCGCCCCAGTTAGTGTTTACCATCTTTGGACGTTTTTCACGTGGGCCGATACCGTCCATCCAATGATATTCATCGGCAAAGCATCCTCCGGGCCAGCGAAGTACAGGGACTTTTAACTTCTTCAGAGCTTCGAGTACATCCGTACGATACCCCTTTACGTTCGGAATAGAGGAATCCTCCCCTACCCATAAGCCCCCGTAAATACAAGTTCCCAAATGTTCGGCAAACTGTCCGCAAATTTCCTTGTTGATAATTTGTGTTCCTTGTTGCGGATGAACCGTAACCGTTGCTTTTTGTTGTGCAAAAACCGGTAATACTGCACAAAAAGCCAACCCTAAAAATGTGTTTTTCATACTTATTTTTCTTATTTAAGTTATACTTTGTCTATCTGAGGACAAAAATAAATGAAAATACGTCAGAACAGAAGAAGACACGTTACCATTTAGTGGGTCATTTGTTACATCGTTACATTTTCATACATTAGACTTCTTTGCAAACACACTAAGAAATCCCATTTACTTTGTTTACATGCAAAAAAGGATGTGTCTTAGCTTTCGCCAGACACATCCTTTATGCTGATCTAAAGATTTATCAATCTACATCACCTCGATCAATTATTCTTGAATCCATAACCATTGGTTATTTTACCCAATGATGTTTCCAAAATAGAGCTATGGAACGGTACGAAATAAATAGGAGCCTCTCCGTCTACAAATCCACGGAATACATAATCAGAATAATCAGACTCGTAATCAAGAATATCCTTACCCCAGTTTACCATTGTATAGCCATCAGCTTCCAAAGCCTTAGCTTCGGCACTGCCCGGTTCAATGTGTTTAAACAGACCTTGAATTGCCAAATTTGTACCCGGATTTGCCGAATAAATTGATTTGCCGGTATATCCTTCCCAGTCATCAAATACACCACGCCATCCCGGATACATTACCGGATCTGTTTCATCGGTACATTGAGTAGTCAAGCGGTAACCATACTGTGCTTTAGCATCTACGCTCTTAGTCCATACATACAGTGAAATCGTATTGCCATTTTCGAATGTATAATAGCCTTTAGTCTTTAATCCGTTAATCATCGCAGCCAAATCAGCTTTCAGTTTCTTGATAGCTTCCGGCAACTTACCAGTACGGATCAAATCGTAACGGCGAAGACCTTCACCACCAAACTCCAGTTTACGCTCCTGCTGAATAGCTTCTTTGATACCACCCCATTTAGAAATGAAACCATCAAGATTAGCAAGTTCCGGAGTCGCAAACGCACGGTTATGAACTTCCGACAAGTACTGCTTAGCAGTCATTTCATCACCCAGTTCGGCTTTTACCTCTGCCAACATCAAGATAACATCCGACATACGTACAAATGGATTATTGATACCTGATTGACGCTGTTTTTCCCAACGTGGCTCCGGCTGACGGTTTTCATCCCATTTGTTATTGGCAATACCACCACCATTAGCCTGTGATCCCGGAATAAATGGTAAAAGCTTTTCTACTCCATTCTTTCCATCGCTACCTGTAACCGTACAAGTAACATCACGCCGCATGTCATTCGGATCGAAATCACCATAGTAGTAAGTAGGATGGAAACGGCTCTGACCATAATTCTTACACGGATAGTTGTTCGAGCTACCAGCCGAACTTGGACGGCCGAAAGCATAAGGACGCTCTGTCTGAACTCCTCTGGTTTCAGGAATTTCATAAATACTTTCAGAAGAGAGTACTAAATTCTCATTCTGCTGGAACACGTACTGATAAGGATTTCCAAACGACTGACCATCAGAACCTTTTGCACGAGGATCGACTGTACATAATGCTGCTGTACCTGGATTATCAACACAGTTCTGCAAATACGTTTCGGCTATTTCATAGAACTTCTTATAATCTGTACGTCTACCGTAAAATGCATTGTTTGCATCTACTGTATTCAACTTTTCAAAGCTCAGCACATTTCCATCCAGATCTTTATAGAAATCTGTTCCCAAATCAGTACGACGAGTAGAATAACCTCCTGCATACAGACACATACGACCGATTAATGCATCCACATAATTACGCGTCATCATACTTGCATCTGCGCCAACATTTTCGCCCAGATAATACATGTAAGGTTCAACTTGTATCAATTTGTTGATATGGTATTCATAAATCTGATCACGTGGAGTCAGACCTTCCGCAACTACACCAGGTACCAGATTATGAGGAACATCTCCCCAAAAACGGAGTAATTCATTATAAGCAGTAGCACGCAAAGCCACGGCCTGTCCGTACAAGTCTGTCATTTCTGTTACCGAGCCTGTTCCTGCTTCAATAGCCTTATAGGTATCAGTTTCCTCAATAGCATTACAAAGCGTATTACATGTAGCAATGATGCTATATAAAGCCGGCCATGCATTTACGCCATTATTTCCAGCCGAGTTAATATCAAAGTTGGATGTACCTCCATAATACAAATTTTCCGGGATATGACGTGCCTGTGCATCGTAACCTTCGGGATGCCGTTCTGAATCCGATCCGCAAACTACCAAATCGTAAAACAAGCCATTGGCATGAACATAGGCTTTTGCACGCCACTTTTCATAAGCTTCCATTAAGGCACCGCGAGCCGTTGAAACGTCTCCAAACACAAATTCCGGAGTAGCTTCAGATGGTGAAGACGTATCCAGAAAATCTTCACACGAAGTTATATTGAGCATTAAAAGTCCAACACCTAAATATGTATATAATAACTTTTTCATTGTCTTTTCATTGATTAGTTAACAGATTATTTAATTAGAATGTAATGTTTACACCAAATGTTAATGTTCTTGCACGAGGATAAGTACCATAGTCCATACCCAACAACGGATAGTTTCCTGTGTTGGCAGCAGTTGTACTCTTATCCGGATCAGCATTAACTTCAGGATCAATACCAGAATAACCTGTAATAGTAAACAAATTACCAGCAGTTGCATAAATACGTGCACGTTGCATACCAATCTTCTTTGTCCATTCTTTCGGGAAGGTATAACCAAGAGTTAATGTATTCAATCGCAAGAATGAAGCATTTTCTACGAAGGTTGACAAAACAGTACCATTTTCCATATAAGGGACACCGTATTTAGCACCAGCATTCAATGCATCCAATGCAGCCGGTTCTACAACAGGAACCAGTTCTCCATTCTGGATATCATAAATCTGGTAGCAGTCATTGATGAATTCCAGTTTATTGGCGCCTGCACCTGTATCCTTGTTACCATACATATTAATCAAAGAGTTAACATTGTATACATGACCACCTGCAGCCCATGCAAATCCTGCACTGAAGTCGATATCCTTCCATGTCATGTTCAAATTGAAACCACCGGTATGAGGATGAGTTATTTCACCTAAATCAGCAACATCTTCTGTATCTGCTACACCATTACCATCCAAGTCACGCAGTTTAACTGCTCCCGGGAATGCTTTCTGACCTTCCGGCAAATTATAGTGGTTAGGATAGTTACCAACCTGATTACCCAAGTCGGCTACACCTGGTTTCAACGTATACATCTGGGTTGCCGGATCGTAATTAAAATCGGCTGTTGTATAGAAACCGTCGCAGATGTAACCACGAATCAAGCCAACAGGTTTTCCTTCACGGAACTCATAGTCGTAAGTCGGAGTTGTAGCACTGGAAGCCCACTGAGAACCATATTGTGCAATGATATTATCAGCCAGTTCATCGATGTTGTTATGGTTATAGTTATAAGTTGCAGAAATACCTAATGTAAAGTCTTTGGTACGGACGATATCATAGTTCAAAGCAATTTCAAAACCTTTATTCGAAGTCTGTCCGATATTCTGATATTGATATGAATAACCGGTTGTTTCATCAATAGGAATACACATCAACAAGTCTTTCGTTGTATTCCAGTAAGCATCAATGGTACCAGAAAGACGGTTGCCGAAGAAACCGAAATCCAAACCGATATTTCTTGAAATAGTTGTTTCCCATTTCAGATCAGGGTTAGAAAGCATACCACTGGGTTTGTAGCCTGAATAAGTCTGCCCGTTGAATGTCACAGTAGTAGATTCCCATGTTTCTCTCCAAAGACTGGCATCAATATTATCAGCACCTGCCATACCATAAGACAAACGAAGCTTCAAATTATCCAGCCAGCTACGAGTACCTTCCATGAATGATTCATCAGAAAGACGCCAAGCAAATGCACCTGCCGGGAAATATCCCCAACGGTGGTTAGGAGCAAATTTAGAAGAACCATCGGCACGGAATGTAACAGTAAACAGATAACGATCCAACAATGAATAATTAGCACGTGCAAAGAATGAAACTGTCTTGTCGGGAGTACCAATTGAGTTACTGAATTTATCCTTTGCCAAAGTCTTGTCTGTTTGGTCAATCATACCGAAAGCCTGATCAAAATCGAATCCTTCGGGATATCCGTGACCTTCAATCTCTGTTGAGTTCGATTTAGAAACAATGGTTTCCTGACCTAACAGGAATGACAAGCTATGTTTGTCACCCAAGCCCTGAACCTGATAATTCAACGTATTTACGTTACGTAAATTATAGCCTTCGCTGCGAGTCAGCTTAGCCACTTTATGACCTTGAGTCAGACCGTTTTCATAATACTTAGTTTCACCCCAGTTACGACCGGCACCAACTTCAGCACGTAAAGTCAAACCTTCAATAATATCCCAAGACAAAGCAGCAATACCTCTGATTCTTTGTTTTCTCGCAATATTCTGAACATCGTTTGTCCAGTCAACCGGACTTCCGTAAGAAGCATCTACATTATCAGCACCTAAACCAAATCCACCAAATGCTTCAGGATCTCCCAAAGGATTATCGATAGGACGCCAGCTGTATGCACCTGACAATAAAGAACCTTTACCGTTTGTTGAAGATTCTTTTCCAGTAGTCTGATCTTCAGAATAACGAACATCAACATCCAACTTCAAGTTTTTCAACAGTTCCTGATTCAACTTCAATGATGTGTTGAAACGATTATAACCAGAATTAATCTTGATACCTTCATCATTCAGATAGTTGACATTCAATACAAATTTTGTTTTTTCGCTACCACCTGAAATTGAAAGGTTGTGTGTATGAGCAATGGCATTACGCAGCATATCGTCAGTCCAGTCGTGTACGCCCACGTTCGCATAATCAGCAAAATGATTTCCATAAGCAGCACCTAATCCAAAATATTTGGCTACGCCATCAGCGCTAACAGCACCACCTGTCTTTTCCAAGGCATCTGCATAACCCCACTGATATTTTACATAATCCTGAGCACTGAGCGGATCCAAGGTCTTGGCAGCAGCTTTGGTCTGTATATATCCATTATAAGTAACAGACAGCTTATCTGTCTTTGCTCCCTTTGTAGTAACCAAAATAACACCATTTGCACCACGTGCACCATAAATAGCAGTAGACGATGCATCTTTCAATACATCAATTGTTTCAATCTGGTCTGCAGGAATATCAGAAATAGAACTTACCGGAAACCCATCAACGATAAACAACGGATCGTTGCTCTGTGTAATAGAACCTCCACCGCGAACTCGAATGGAAACCTCTGCACCCGGACGACCATCCTGAGAAACAACTGACACACCGGCCAATTTACCTTGCAAAGCCTGAGATACATCCGAAACAGGGTTTGCTGTCAATGTTTCATTATTCACTGATGCAACAGAACCTGTCAAGTCACGTTTCTTTACAGTTCCATAACCAATAACAACAACTTCATCCAGTGCTTCTGTATCTTCTTTTAAGATAATGTTGAAAGAAGATTTACTTCCAACCGAAATAGACTGTGGTACATAACCTACATAGGTAATAGTAAGTACATCCGAATCTTTTACATCCTGAATGCTAAACTTACCATCGAAATCTGTAATAGTACCATTAGTAGTACCTTTCACCAATACATTTACACCAATCATAGGCTCACCGGCACTATCCTTAATAATACCAGTTATCTGTTTTCCTTGTGCAAATGCAAGTACACAGAGCATACTCAATAAAAATGTAGAATATACCCTTTTCAAAAGCAGTAGTCTGTTCATACGTGTTTTTAGTTTAGATAATAAATAAGGTTAATAGTTCTCATAAGAATTACAACATTTCAAAATTAGGAAAGATACGACTGATATAATTGATAAAAAATGGTTTTTTAGTGGTAAAAATTGGTTTTTAACAGTTCAGCGGCCCTTGTGAAGAACAATCTGGACTATTTCGCTGGGGGTAAACAAGCGAATATCTTTGCGCGACGTACCTATCCCATTGCTGATTATCACGGGAATTCCCTTGCTATTATATTTCAGGCCAGTAAGGAAACGATTACCGTATTTTGAGAAATGTGCAAAAGCATATTTATGAAACAAACTGACCTGACCTCCATGAGTATGCCCTGCCAGCGCCAGATCGGTATTACTTACATCCACATCTTCAACATAATCAGGCGTGTGTGTCAGCATAATGACATAATCTTCCGGACGGAGAAACAAGGTAGGCGAAACTCCGTTTTTTGTCAAATCAAACGGATTGCGAATTCCACAAAGTAAAATATACTGGTTTCCCTTCCATATCGTATCTACTTGATGCTCGAGCAAGTGAATTCCTGTCCGTTGCATTTCTTGCCTGACAATTTCATAATTGGCATTATTCTCATGGTTACCCATTACCCCATAGGCACCATAAGGTGCGTGAAACTGCTGAAGCACATCAAAAAGTTCAGACAAATTTCCTCCATTCCTTCCCCGGTAATCTCCTCCTAACAGCAAAAGATCGGCATCGGTAGCCTGCAAGGCTTTCAACAAACCAGAAAGTCTTTTCTTTCCAAAGCGGCTTTCATAATGAAAGTCGGAAGCAAAAGCTATCCGAAATCCGTCAAAAGAATCAGGAAGCTGTGTGCTATATATGTCATATTTCTTTACACGTCCTATTCCATGATATTTCGACAGAGAAGCCGTGGCACACGAAGAGAGTAAAATCATGGCTGCAAAAAAAACAAGATAAATAATCTTTTTCATGGTATATAACTAAATCCTTAAACGAAAATAACACTTTTCTACCAGCCAAGCAAAGTGTCGGCAGAATTTTCTAACTTTGCACCATAAAATAAATTGGATTTATGGTAAAACAAAATTCTGCAAAAGCCTGGTTGCTGGCCAGCCGTCCCAAGACCCTGACAGCAGCTTCCATCCCAGTCATGCTGGGGTGTGCACTGGCTTCAATGTACGGACATTTTCAGCTTATTCCGGCTATATTATGCTTCTTATTCGCTTTTCTGATGCAGATAGATGCAAACTTTATCAATGACTTGTATGATTATCTGAAAGGTACTGACCGAGAAGACAGACTCGGACCGGAACGTGCCTGCGCACAAGGTTGGATTTCTTCGTCGGGTATGAAGAAAGGAATAGCCATAACGACTTTACTGGCTGCATTGGACGGGCTCTGCCTGCTCTGGTACGGTGGCTGGGAAATGATTCCGGTAGGCATTGCCTGCATTATTTTTGCCTTCTTATATACCGCCGGTCCTTATCCGCTTGCCTACCATGGCTGGGGGGACGTACTGGTTTTAGTATTTTTCGGATTTGTTCCCGTAGGATGTACTTTCTATATCATGGCACACAGCTGGAATACTTCTGTTACCATGGCTTCGCTTGCCTGTGGATTTGTGATAGATACGTTGCTGATGGTCAACAATTTCCGCGACAGGGAGCAGGATGCTATCAGCGGAAAGAAAACAATCGTTGTACGACTGGGAGCCCGTGCCGGACTGATTCTATATTTTCTGCTGGGACTGGCTGCATGCTGGAGTTGTTTTTATTTTGTAAGCGAGGGCAGACTATGGGCAGCTATCCTGCCACAGATTTATTTGTTGCTCCATATTTTTACCACCGTGAAAATGGCACGCATCAACCGAGGAAAGGAACTCAACGTCATTTTGGGAGAAACTTCAAGAAACATGTTGCTGTTCGGCATACTACTTACTGCCGGCCTGTTGCTCAACGCCTGATCATTATCAATTCTCACTTCTATGAACGGCAGAATCAAGGAACTCGATTTTTTAAAAAGCATATTCATCATTCTGATGATTATCTTTCATCTGGTATACATCGGCGATTCGTACCCATATGCCAAACAAGTGGTTTATACCTTCCACATGTCGGCATTTCTCATCATATCGGGATATCTGAACAATATAAACAAGGAAACAAAGGCTGTCGGTAGGAGTCTGCTCTGGATATTCATTCCGTATGTCATCATGGAAGCAGGCTACGTGGTCATGTCGGCAGTTCTCCCCGTACGGGAGAAAGTGACCGAACTCTCTGCCGGACTTCTGCTGCATAAAGCTATCATTGCTCCCATGGGCCCCTACTGGTATCTGCATACGCTGATACTCTGCAATGCCAGTTATTTCCTGATCTATAAGGTGACGGATAAGTGGAAAGGCATAATCCGTTTCATCATCTTGGGAATATTCCTGTATATTCTTTCCGAAGTACGATTGCTGACATTTGCCAATGCCATTTACTTCCTGGCAGGAGTGGCTATCCGGCAAAGTGGCCTTCCCATTATCCGTGTATTTCAGCCCAGCTTTCTGTCGGTAGTCCCCCTCGTCATCTTATGCTGTTTTCCGGAGAACCTGAACCGTGGCACACTGGCAGGTGTAGCCATAACCTATTTGGTAATCAGCCTGTTGCTTGCAACTTACACCTATTTGCCGGAAAAAGTAAAAACACTTCTTCGTTATATCGGTAGTAATACACTGGTGATTCTTCTATTTTCGCCCGTATTTACCATTTTATCGAAAGCCTACCTGCCGCTTTTTGCTTTCGATGCAACAGGTATTTGCTTTACGATTGTTTCTGTGATTTTTGTTATATCGGGGTGCTTTGGCGTAACTTATGTACTCGACCGCCTGCACATCTCACCTTATTTTTTAGGAAAGAAGCGGATGCTTCCTCCCTATCCTCCAGCCGACTAATCGCGTTCTATCAGTACAGTAGCATACGCCGAAATGCCTTCCTCACGACCGGTAAAGCCTAACTTTTCGGTCGTAGTCGCCTTTATGGACACATCCTCCGGATCTATATTCATGACATGAGCCAGCACTTCCTGCATTTCAGGTATACGAGCTTTCAGCTTCGGACGTTCGGCACAGACCGTCGCATCGATATTACCTACCCGATAACCTTTCGTAGTGATCAAATCGACTGTACGTGCCAGCAGAATCTTGCTGTCAATATCTTTAAACTCACCGGCATTATCGGGAAAATGATAGCCGATATCGCGCATGTTGGCGGCTCCCAGCAATGCATCACAAATAGCATGAATCAATACATCGGCATCCGAATGACCCAATAATCCCAATTCGTGCTCCAGCTTGATACCTCCCAGCCAAAGCTCACGCCCAACGACCAGCCGATGGACATCGAAACCAAATCCTACACGTATTTTCATCGTACGTAAAAATCAAGAACTTTTTCGTTTTCCAAATAACCTTCCAGGTGATTGTCTATATGCACCGGACCTACGCCAACCGGCGTTCCCGTAAACAGCATATCGCCAATTTTCAATGTACAGAACTGGCTGACGTATGCGATAATCTGATCTACCCGGAACAGCATATCCTGTGTATTTCCCTGCTGCGCAGTCTTTCCGTCAATATCCAGATGGAAATTAATATGCTGAATGTCGGCAAATTTCTCCACAGGTACCCAGTCGCCTATGGCCGCCGAATTATCAAATCCCTTACACAGTTCCCAAGGTTTACCTTCGGCACGGAACTTACGCTGCAAATCGCGTGCGGTAAAGTCGATACCTACCGTAACGGCATCATAATAACGGTGTGCAAAACGCTCGGAAATATTCTTTCCCAAACGGTTAATGCGTACTACCAGTTCGGTTTCATAGTCTACCTGCTGGCAGAAGTCAGGAATAAAAAACGGCTTGCTGTCCTTCAGCAAGGCAGAGTCCGGCTTCATGAAGATGACCGGTTCTTGTGGCAATGGTTCGTCTGCATGCAATTCCTTGCAATGCAACGGATAGTTCATGCCGATAGCTATAATTTTCATGGAGAATTATTTCTTTATTGTTTCATTCAAACGATTGAACATCACTGCCAGATGAGCATAAAGTGATGTATTCTGTACTACAATATTTTCAGGAACCCGAATACGGAAAGGAGTAAAGTTCCAGATAGCCTTGATGCCTCCTGCAATCATCTTATCGGAAATCTCCTGGGCAATGGTAATGGGAACGGTCAGCACACCGATATTTACCCCATCTTGTTTCATGCGCTGCTCAAAGTCATCGGAATGATAAATGGGAATACCGTTGATTTTTGTTCCTACCAGTTCCGGATTAATATCGAAGGCTCCTACAATCTGAAGCCCGAAATGCGAAAGACCTGAGTCGCGCAGTAACGCCCCCCCCAGGCTACCAACCCCGAAAAGATACGCTCTGTGCATATTGGTAAATCCTAAAAAATCCTCAAGTACCTCAATCAGCAGGTCAATGTCATAGCCTACACGAGTGCGTCCGGCAATATCTACATACGAAAGATCCTTGGCTATTTGCGAAGCGTCTATATTGATTTGCTTGGAAATCTGCGTGGAAGAAACATATTTCTCCCCTTTCTCTTTCATCAGCTTTGCATTCGAAAGATACCACGGCAGTCTACGTAAGGTAGGCTCCGGTATTTTATCCGTATTTTTACGAGTACGTATTGCCATTTTTTGCGCTTCTGTAAAGTTATGCCTTGTGCAAAATTAAGGTATTTATTCGGAAACGCACACAGAATATAGAAAAATGTACCTATCTTTGAGTCGGATTAAAATTAATTCACATGAAAAATAATGATTGGAAAGACCGACTGAACATTGTATATTCCACCAATCCGGACTTTAAGTACGACAACGGAGAAGAGGAAGAAATAGAAACGCTGGACAAAAAGCAGCAGAAACTTCGTGTATCAATAGAAAAAAAAGGACGTGGCGGAAAGACCCTTACTGTAATAACCGGCTTTGCTGGCAGCGAAGAAGACTTGAAAGAGCTGGGTAAGCTGCTAAAGACTAAATGTGGTGTAGGCGGATCGGTAAAAGAGGGAGATATCTTGATACAAGGAGAATTCCGTCAGCGTATTATCGATTTGCTGAAAGCGGAAGGTTATACACAGACTAAATAATATTCAGGTACACGCCCAACAAACAATATCAGCTGAGATTATAAGCAAGAAAGTAGGAGGTTTTTCTCTAACCGTCTGCAAGACTTCTAAAGTTTTTGTACAAATCTTCTAATTTTTTGTACAAATTTTCAAAAAACATCCCGATGTTTTTTCTTCAAGACAGCGGCCTTCAGAATTTTTCTCCTTGAAAATCACCAGTAAAAAATAAGCCCCTTTTATGACTACCCCGTGTGAAGAATGTGATAGCCATAAAAGGGGAAATTTTATTTTAACAGATCATTCAATAAAATTAGTTCTCTACTAAACTCATTTCATTCCATTTTTTTTCTAATCTCCTTCCTAAATAAATAAGTAAAATAGAATCTTCCACTACACAACGTAAGTAATAATATGAAAAATCAGCAAATAAAAAAGGCCAGCCGCCCCATTGGAGTTAGACTGACCTTTTAATTTATTTTTAAATAAATTTCTACAAAGGAGAAAATTATTCAGCACGCAAAGTGAAACGTTTGAAATCTGTAATAACCAATTCAGCATCAGCAGCTTTCAATACTTCAGCTACAGTCTTCTTCGGTTCCATAATGCTTTCCTGGTTCAACAGACAAACTTCTTTCAAGAATTTGCCCAGACGACCCTTAGCAATATTTTCAATCATAGCCTGAGGCAAGTTAGCAGCCTTTTCAGCAGCTACAGTTTCTTTAATTTCTTTAGCCTTAGCAACGTCTTCAGCTGTAATCCATCCCTTAGCCATATTGCTTTCCATATGCTCTTCGCTATCTACATGAGCAGGATTGATACCAGCTTTCTTCAAAGCAGCTTCTACAGCTTTCTGTACCTGTTCTGCCTTAGTCTTTTCAATAGCAACATTGATTTCTTCCTGTTTTACAGCTTCAGGAACACCTGCTTCGTCGATTGCAATCGGGTTCATTGCTGCAATCTGCATACAGATTTCGTGAGCAATCTTTTCGTCACAAACTTTATTGAAAGCAACGATTGTACAAAGCTGATTCTTGTTCATGTGGTTGTAAACAGCAGTGCAAGCACCAGAAACAAAGAAGTAGCCATCCAATTCAGTCTTTTCACCAGTGATACCGCTACGTTCAACGATAGCATCAGCAATTGTACCGCTACCCATCGGAAGAGCTTTTACTTCATCCAAAGTCTGACATTTGTTAGCGATAGCAGCATCCAGGATAGCCTGAGTCAAAGCAACGAAATCTGCATTTTTAGCAACGAAGTCTGTTTCACACTTCAAAGCGATCATAGCAGCATAGTCGCCAGTTGATTTTGCCAAAACACAACCTTCTGAAGTTTCACGATCAGAACGTTTTGCAGCAACAGCTTGTCCCTTCTTACGGATAATTTCTACTGCCTTGTCGAAATCGCCTTCAGATTCTGTCAAAGCGTTTTTACAATCCATCATACCAGCTCCGGTCATTTTACGGAGTTTGGTAATATCAGCCATACTTACAGCCATAGTAATTTCTTTTTATTGAGTTAATAAATAAATCTATATTAAAGCAAATGAGAGCTGAGAACAGAGAGTTGAGAATTGCCTTTATATAGTAACTCTCAACTTTCAACTCTCAACTCTCACTCTAAAGTATATTAAGCTTCTTCGTCTTTACCCATGAAAGCGGCAGCCTTTGCAGCATTAATAGCTTCTTCTTCTGCCTTATCCATACGAGCTTTAGTAGTTTTCTTCTTTGCAGCTTTCGGAGCATTTTCTCCAGCAGCTTCCATGTCTACTTTTTCAGCTTTTCTTTCTTCCAAACCTTCTGCCATTGCAGCGCAGCAAGCATCCAAGATAACTTCTACAGACTTAGTAGCGTCATCATTAGCAGGAATTACGAAATCTACGTTTGTAGGATCTGAGTTTGTATCAACGATCGCAAATACAGGAATACCCAAACGATTAGCTTCGCGAACTGCGATATTTTCTTTCAATACGTCTACAACGAACAAAGCAGACGGCAGACGAGTCAAATCAGCGATAGAACCCAAGTTCTTTTCCAATTTAGCACGCTGACGAGAAATCTGAAGAATTTCTCTCTTTGACAAGTTTGAATAAGTACCATCGTTAGTCAACTTATCGATAGTAGCCATTTTCTTCACAGCCTTACGGATAGTCGGGAAGTTAGTCAACATACCACCCGGCCAACGCTCGATTACATAAGGCATGTTTACAGAAGCAGCTTTCTCAGCTACAACCTGTTTTGCTTGTTTTTTAGTAGCAACGAACAGGACTTTCTTTCCTGATTTTGCAATCTGCTTCAAAGCTTCAGCAGCTTCATCAACTTTAGCAACGGTTTTGTTCAGGTCGATGATATGGATTCCGTTGCGTTCCATGAAAATATAAGGAGCCATAGCAGGGTTCCACTTTCTCTTAAGGTGTCCGAAGTGGCAACCAGCCTCCAATAAAGTATCAAAATTTACTCTTGACATTGTTTTTAATCTTTTAATCGTTTACTTTCTTTTTTGTTTAATTGAACCAACTGCCGGGTAGTTTCTCCGCAAACGCTTGTAGGGAAAATCCCGACGGTTTAGATACTAAACGCTTTCTTAGTTGAGAGTTGAAAAGTGAAAGTTGAAAAAAAAATAAGCAACTTGTCCGTTCCAACATTCCACCAACTCTTAACGTTTACTGAACTGGAATCTACGACGTGCTTTCGGACGACCCGGTTTTTTACGTTCAACAGAACGAGGATCACGAGTCATGAAGCCTTCTGCACGAAGAGTCTTCTTATCTTCAGGGTTGATTTTAACCAGTGCACGAGCGATAGCCAGACGCAAAGCCTGTGACTGACCAGTAAATCCACCACCGCACAAGTTAACTTTAATATCATATTTTTCAGCTACTTCCAGCTTATTCAAAGGCTGTTTTACTACATACTGCAGAATAGTTGATGGAAAGTACTGTGCAAGGTCTCTCTTGTTAATAGTAATCTTTCCTGTACCTTCGCTTACGAAAACGCGAGCAACTGCGCTTTTACGTCTGCCTAATGCATTTACTACTTCCATTCTTTATTATTTAAGTGTGTTAATATCAATTACTTTCGGAGTCTGAGCTTCATGTTTGTGTTCAGCACCTTCATATACATAAAGGTTGCCCAGCAACTTAGCTCCCAGACGATTTTTCGGAAGCATACCTTTTACTACTCTCTTCATCAATTTTTCAGCGCCATTCGGTTTTGCCATCAAGCGAGCCGGAGTGATTTCGCGCTGACCGCCCGGATAACCGGTGTAGCTCAAGTAGATTTTATCATTCCACTTGTTTCCTGTAAATTTCACTTTGTCTGCATTGATGATAATAACGTTATCACCGCAGTCTACATGAGGGGTAAAGTTTGGTTTATACTTACCTCTCAACAACTTTGCAACTTTAGCACCGAGGCGACCTACCACCTGATCGGTAGCATCAACTACGACCCATTCTTTAGCCGCAGTTTCTTTGTTTGCAGAAATGGTCTTGTAACTTAAAGTATCCACTCTTAAATCTTTTTTAAAATGTTAACTACTAAAAAACAAATCCGTCACACTTTATTCCTCCCGGACAAAGAGGATTAAAGCATTCAGAATTAAACTTTTATCACTATTTGATAATAATCGGCTTGCAAAATTACTGCTTTTATCCGAACTGACAAAGATTTTAAGTATTTTTTTCTACAGCCAAGCCTCTGACTCAGGGCTAATTAGCGAACAATATTTTCCGGATAAGTAGAAGGCATTACTACACGCTTCCAAATTTCGTGACACCAAGAATCAATCTTATTACCATCACGGTCAACCGTCAGATAATATTTTACAAACATCAGATTGCCATTTTCCTTCAATTCAAAATGCATTTCATTTTTATCCCCGTTCAGCTGCGGTAAATGCAAATTCTTTTCCACATATTCGGTATATACATTCTCAGCATTCTGCTTATAAGTTCCATATCCAATAATAATAGCCCCATTCTGCATCATTACCAGATTAGTAAAACGGCCATCATCTGAAAGAATCTTGAGAGAATTACTCGTTTTCAACTCACCTACAACATTAGGAGAACTGGAACGATAGAAACACATTTGCCATACCCCATTCAATGTAGTTGGAATTTTTTCCTGAATATCCTGAGCCAACATATTCGTCGCACCTAAAAAGAGGCACACTAACCAAAGAAACAAAGAACGTGTTTTCATAACAAATAAATTTAAAAGGTTAAACGAGAAATGAGTTGATATACAAATATATAAAATATATCTTATAAAAAGTTCCCATACTCATTTTTTATTTTACCTTTTTTAAAGATATTCAAGACGAAACAGAAAGAACCTATGCACCCTCCTTATTATATATTATAAAATAAAAAAGCGAATCCCCAGTTGGAGATTCGCCTCAATATAGACAATAGGTATCGATTTAGAATTCAGCATTACGCGGCGTACGCGGGAAAGGAATAACATCACGAATGTTTGCCATACCCGTAACGAACAGCAACAAACGTTCGAATCCCAGACCGAAGCCAGAATGAGGACATGAACCGTACTTACGTGTATCAAGATACCACCACATATCCTTCATAGGAATATTCAATTCCTTGATACGAGCAAGCAATTTATCATAATCTGCTTCACGCTCAGAGCCACCGATAATTTCACCAATCTTCGGGAAGAGTACATCCATTGCACGAACAGTCTTACCATCTTCATTCTGTTTCATATAGAATGCCTTAATTTCTTTCGGATAATCGGTCAAGATAACAGGACGTTTAAAGTGATCTTCCACCAGATAACGTTCGTGTTCAGAAGCCAAGTCTACACCCCAATAAACAGGGAATTCAAACTTATGACCTTTGGCAACGGCATCTTCCAAAATCTTGATACCTTCCGTATAGGGCAAACGTACAAACTCTTCTTTCAGAACTCCCTGCAGACGTTCGATCAATCCCTTATCGAACATATCGTTCAGGAATTTCACATCATCGTAGCAGTTATCAAGAGCCCACTGAACACAATATTTAATGAACTCTTCTGCCAAGTCCATATTATCGTTGATATCATTGAAGGCTACTTCTGGTTCAATCATCCAGAACTCAGCTAAGTGGCGTGGAGTATTTGAATTTTCAGCACGGAATGTCGGACCAAATGTATAAATAGCACCTAAAGCCGTAGCTGCCAGCTCACCTTCCAACTGACCCGACACGGTCAAACTGGTCTGTTTGCCGAAGAAATCGTTATCATAGATAATCGACCCATTCTCATCCTTCTTCAAATCATACAGATTCATGGTAGTAACCTGAAACATTTGACCGGCACCTTCACAATCGGAAGCTGTAATAAGCGGTGTATGAAAATAGAAGAACCCACGTTCATGGAAGAACTTGTGAATAGCGATAGCCATATTATGACGAATACGGAACACAGCTCCAAATGTATTCGTACGCGGACGCAAGTGAGCAATTTCACGTAAGAACTCCATAGAATGTCCCTTTTTCTGCAAAGGATATGTATTATCGCAAGTACCCAAAACCTCAATTTCACGAGCCTGGATTTCCGCTGCCTGTCCTGATCCTACTGATTCAACCAGTTCGCCATTCACACTGATACATGCTCCGGTAGTAATCAACTTCAGCATTTCTTCGTCGAAGTTTGCCAAATCAACAACTACCTGCACATTATTTATAGTAGAACCATCATTCAAGGCAATGAAGTTTACCTGTTTGCTACCACGGCGAGTACGTACCCACCCTTTCACATTGACCATTGTTCCGAAATCACGGCACTTCAAGAGGTCAACAATTTTTGTTCTACGAATTGTTTCCATGTTATTATTTCATTAACTAATTATTCAAAAGATCCCATACGGAGCATGTTTACTTCCTGTTCAGTCAGATAACGCCAGTCACCACGACGCAAACCTTTCTTAGTAAGTCCAGCGAAATATACACGATCCAGCTTGATTACACGATAACCCAACGATTCAAAAATACGACGGACAATACGATTCTTTCCTGAATGGATTTCAATGCCTACCTGCGACTTATCTGTATCCGAAGCATAGCTAACAGCATCTGCGTGGATTTCTCCATCATCCAACGTAATACCTGCAACTATCTGATCCAAATCTGCCTTAGTTACGTTTTTATCACAATAAACATGATAGATTTTCTTCTTCAGATACTTCGGATGAGTAAGTTTTGAAGCCAAATCACCATCGTTTGTCAAAAGCAATACACCTGTAGTATTACGGTCCAAACGTCCTACCGGATAAATACGCTCTTTACAAGCACCTTTTACAAAATCCATAACAGTCTTACGTTCCTGAGGATCATCAGAAGTCGTAACACAATCTTTGGGCTTATTCAGCAATACATATACCTTACGTTCAATATTAACAGGCTGGTCATGGAACTTAATTTCGTCAGAACGTTTAACTTTAGTACCCAATTCAGTAACCACTACCCCATTTACCGAAACAACTCCGGCAGTAATAAACTCATCAGCCTCACGACGTGAACAGATTCCTGCATTTGCCAAGAACTTGTTCAAACGAATCGGCTCATCCGGATCTGTCAATATATCCTTATATTCGATTTGTTTCTTCATGCTATACTTAGCATTCGGATTATAATCGGCCGTACGAGGACGATAGCCACCACCTTGCTGACGATTGTAGCCACCCTGCTGACCGCCATTATTGAAACGAGGACGTTGCGGACGATAGCCACCTTCACCTTGCTGACCACCGTTAAAACGCGGACGATACGGACGCTGTTCTCCGCCTTCTCCATTATTATTGTTATAACGAGAATTATACGGACGATGAGGACGAGCATTATTATTAAAGTTTGAATTATACGAAGAACGTTCACCATTATTGTTATCGTACGACGGACGACTACCATAAGAACGTTGCTGACGATAACCACCTTCGCCCTGCTGACCGCCGTTATTAAAACGCGGACGATACGGGCGCTGTTCTCCGCCTTCTCCATTGTTATTATTATAACGAGAGTTGTAAGAACGCTGAGAACGTTCGCCTCCTTCATTATTCGGAGTAAAACGCGGACGACGTCCATAACTGTTACCTCCCTCATTACGGTTGTATCTGTTATAACCTTCTCTGTTGTAAGACTTGTAACCATCGCGGCCAGACTGAGTGTTTTCACTCTCCTGTCTGTTTTCTCTTTCTGCCATAATTGTTGTTTTCTATTTATAGATTAATAATTACACCCTTCTCGGGCTAAACTTTTTTTATAGATTTTACATTCCAGTATAATTGTGCGGAGTTATCGCGCGCAATTCCTTCTTAATATCTTCACTGACATTCAGTGTCTCAATAAAGTCTTTAATAGATGCCTCATTGATAGCTTGATTAGTACGAGTCAATGCTTTCAATGCTTCATATGGATGCGGATATGCCTCACGGCGAAGAATAGTCTGAATTGCCTCAGCCACTACACTCCAACAATTATCCAGATCCTCATAAATCTTATGTTCATTCAACAGCAATTTACCAAGTCCTTTCAATGAACTCTGGATTGCAATGATTGTATGTCCGAACGGAACACCGATATTACGCAAAACCGTAGAGTCGGTCAGGTCACGCTGCAAACGCGATACAGGAAGTTTCGATGATAAATGTTCCAATACAGCATTTGCCATACCCAGATTACCTTCCGCATTTTCAAAATCGATAGGATTCACCTTATGAGGCATTGCACTCGAACCAACTTCACCAGCTTTGATTTTCTGCTTGAAGTATTCCATAGAGATATACTGCCAGAAATCACGGTTCATATCAATCATAATCGTATTGATACGCTTCATAGCGTCGAATATTGCTCCAAGATTATCATAATTGGAAATCTGAGTAGTATATTCTTCACGTTCCAGTCCAAGCTTCTCGGCAACAAACTTATTACCAAAAGCCTTCCAGTCAAACTCCGGATATGCTACATGATGAGCATTATAATTACCTGTAGCGCCACCGAATTTTGCAGTAATAGGACATGCTTTCAGAGCAGCCAACTGGCGATTCAGACGATATGCAAAGACCATTATTTCCTTTCCCAGACGAGTCGGAGAAGCTGGCTGACCATGTGTTTTTGCCAGCATCGGAATATCTTTCCATTCTTCTGCATACGTTGTCAACTGATCTATCAGTTTCTGAATCTGCGGATAATATACATCATTCAACGCATCCTTGATAGACAAAGGCACAGAAGTATTATTGATATCCTGTGAAGTCAGACCAAAATGAATAAATTCTTTATAATGTTCCAGTCCTCCCAGTTTATCAAACTGTTCCTTGATGAAATACTCAACAGCCTTTACATCATGGTTTGTAACACTTTCAATTTCCTTGATGCGCTGAGCGTCTGTTTCCGAGAAGTTACGGTAAATATCACGCAGTGATTCAAAACGCGCCGAATCGAAACTTTTCAGCTGCGGCAACGGCAATTCACACAAAGTGATAAAATATTCAATTTCAACCCGCACACGATATTTCATCAGTGCAAACTCTGAAAAATAAGCAGCCAGAGCACCGGCTTTGCTTCTGTATCGACCGTCAATAGGTGATATAGCTGTGAGTAAATCAAGCTCCATCATGTTTTACAAATACTTTTTGAGTCTATATAATGATCATTATTGAGAGTGCAAAGGTAATGTTTTTTCCCGAGTTGAGGGGAGTAACACAGAAAACTTTAGTATTTATTTTACAATTATTTCCTATTGAAAGCCAGCAATAATGCAAAAGTTACCGAACAATGTTATATCTTGCTAATAACCGGAACAATGAAACGCAAAATAATGTAATTTTGCACCCGCAAATAAAAAAGGAATAAACATATGGAATTACCTAAAGACCCGATGATGCTGTTTAGCTTCATCAACATGAAATTGCGTGATTTCTATCCTTCACTGGATGCACTTTGCCAAGACATGCAGGTCAACAAAGAAGAAATCGTAAACAAACTGAAAGCGGTAGGATTTGAATATAATCCTGAACAAAACAAATTCTGGTGATCATTCATAAAGAATATCACCAGAATTTGTTTTATTAACCTTAGCATATATAGCCAAACTGCCGAAGCAATCAAAACAGATACTCCGATCACATACCTTCTACAAAAAGATATATAATCTCTCAATAGTCTATTACAATATTACCTCATACAGATCGATAAACGACCAAGAAGGCATTCATCTGGAAAAGAACTATTTCCGACAATCAAAGGATCAACGATGTAACCAAAGTTCCGGATTCAGTTTTTCCGTTTCCCTACGAAGCTGAAAGTGAAGTACTGTATTACCATCCTTATCTGTATTGACCTGACCAATGATATCGCGTGCTTTCAGCACACTGCCTTTTTTTACCAACACCGACGACAAGTTACAATACACTGAAATATAGCTACCATGACGGACAAGAACATTCGACAATCCATTATATTGGAATATAGCCGAAACTTCTCCATCGAATATGGCACGAGCCTGCGCACCATCTTTACCCTTTATATCGATACCCTTATTATCCAGACGTACATTCCGTAAACCTTTCACCTGATACTGTCCAAAGTGTCCCACTATCACATAAGGTCCGGTAATCGGAATTGGAAGTCGTCCTTTATTTTGCGAAAAGACACTGGACAAGCGACGGTCTTCTGAATCGACCTTATACTCTTCCACCTTCGAAGGTGCAGTTTCTGTCGTAGTACTCTTTTTGCTTTCTCCGGCAGCGACCGTCTTTTCTTTAGCCAATTCAGCTTTTCTCTTAGCCTCTGCCTTACGACGAGCTTCCTCTTCTGCACGCTTCCGTGCTTTTTCTATTTCTATTTCAATCAGACGGTCAATCTGCGCATTCAACCGATCGGCAGAACGACGTTTCTTCGAAATTTCAGACTGAATACTTCGTTGTTTCTTTTGCAAAGATGTAAGCAATGTCTTACGGTCCTTTTCCTGTTCTTCGAGCTTCATTCTTTCAGCTTCTCCCTGCTCCAACAATTCTTCCTTTGCTTTTCTGCTGGCCAGTAATGTCTGCTGCTTCTCGGTAACCTGTTTTTGCTTGCGTTCTACTTGGATTCCCTGCAAGCGCTGATAATCGGCATACTCACGAACATACCGTAACCGCCGGTACATCTGACTCAGGTTATCTGCCGAAAAAATAAACATCAGTTTTTCCTGTATGGACTTATTGCGATACATATACTTCACCGACTGTTCATACTTTTTCTTTTTATCAGTCAGCTCCCGCTGTAAAGACCGTAACTCTACCTGCAAACGGTCAACTTCCGTCTGTATAACCTTTACATCGTTTTCAATTGTTTCAATATACTTTTTGCGTTCATTAATCTGTCCCGAAAGTAAAGCCAAGTTATCCAACTGACTTTTTACATCCTTTTTGGTCGATTGCAGCAACGTTTCGGATGCAGAAATCTGTTTTTGCAACTCAGCATGCTGCTTCTCCAGTTCCCGAATCTTACGAGTACTCTGTGCAAATCCTTGCACACAGAACAGACAGATCAATAATACACCAAGTAATTGTTTCATTGTTTCAACAAAGTCTTTAGCAATTCTTGTAATTCAATTTGCTGATAACGAGACGACAATTGTGTCCGTCCCTCCCAATCACCACCAACCGACAGGCGAGAAAATTTCATGTCGAGCGTAAGAGCCTTACCCGTTCCTTCTACAGAAAGCAACATATGACTTGGAAACAAACGATTATCCAATGTCGTAAAATCATCATATTTCCAGTTAAGTGCGTAAGGAGTATTTAAAACTCCAATATGACTTTCCTCCAACAGGCCACGATCGGCAGATGTACGGAAACGATAAGACAATCCCTTAGCGGGTTTTGCCTCCAGCAAAGCATATTCACCTGCCAATGAAATATGGAAAGACTTAGCATCAGTAACATCCAGTTGCGCTTTTCCCGGAAGGAATAGTTCATTCAAAAATAAAGACTGTAGGATATTAAAGCTCAACTCTGTATTTGCCAAACGGCTAAGCTCCTCGAATGATACCTTAACATATCGTTTATTTAAACGGTCGACAGCCAGCAATCCGTCGGGAGTAATCTCCAGACGAGCCACTTCAATTCCCAGCAACGGGGCCACATACAACTGTATAGACTCACCTCTTTTCAAACGAAGTGTAGCACTTATTTTTGCATCCTTCTGTCCTTCCATGTTCAGATTCAGTGCAACTTTTCCGCTCACAGCCTTCCATGAAGGCGAGAGTTCTATAACTTTCTCCATATATGCCTCCCCTGTCAGTCCTCCAACCATAGGAGCCTTTTCAATCTTCCGGGTAGACGAACACGAAGCCACCAAAACAAGAGCTATCAGCACATACAGATATCGTATTAACAATCTTATCATTCGGCTATATATTTCTTTTGAGCAATCTTTTGTTTTAAACGTTTCTTTTCTTTTTCTGTAGGCGGAGTAGAGCCATCTTCGGGAGTTTCATTCATCGCATCAGCTTTCTTCCAGTATTCCAAAGCCTTATCCTTCTCACCCAACATATAATAGATATCGCCTGCATGCTCCACAATCGTACGACTTTCATCTCCTTTATTACGCAAAGCCTGTTCAATATAGATACGTGCCTCGGTATATCTTCCTTTTTCGAACAAAATCCATGCATAGGTATCAAGATAAGTTTCATTATCCGGCTCAGCCTTCACGGTACGATAACTCATTTCTTCGGCCTTATCCAAATCCTTCCGCTCAACGGAAAGGAAATAAGCATAATTGTTCAACGTACCGATATTATCCGGATTGTATACTAACGAAGAATCATAAGCAGCATATGCCTCAGCATGCATTTCCTTTGAATGATATAAATCACCCAGTATAGCATAAAAGTCAGAAACAATATTTTTATCACTCTTTTCATTTATCTGCTTTACACCTTTAGTGAATACATCCAAAGCCTCATCGGTTTCTCCTTTCTGATGATAGGCAATTCCCAAATAATAATAGAACTCAAGCGACTCCGGATTATATTCCAGTGCAGGTTTGGCTATTTGAATTACATCATCCAAATCATTGTCACGTATGGCATAACTCAGCAGTTGAAGACGTGCCGGCTTGTTTTCCGGATCAAGTGCCAATATCTGATGCAATACAGGCACAGCTTCTTTTTCCATTTTTTTCGTCAGCAGATACTGTGCACACAGCATCGCCAGGTCAGCATTCTGCTGCGGACGCTTCAAGATATTCTGAAACAAAGAAACAATCTGCGTGCTATCCTTGGAGCCTTGTTCCGACTGAAGGATAAGCTGACGCATAATTTCCATCTTGGTATCCGACTGCACATCATCATTCAGCAAAATCGTATCAAGTTGTGCCTGATATAAACTATCCTGCCCCGTTTTCTGATAATAAGAAGCCATCGAGATCAACGCCGGAGCATATCCGGGCTCTTCTTTCAAGATACGCTGATAAACGCCAAGCGCTTCCTGAGGCTTGTCGTTATTCAGATAGACATCTCCCAAGATTGTCTGGTAACGCATGTCGTAAGGATATTCTTTCGACAAGCTTTCTATTTCTGTAAAAGCCTTCTCCTGATCACCCAGTAATAAAAACATACGGAATTTTTCCATACTAATCTGTTCCGACTTTCCATCCAGTTCTTCCAAGCGATTCAACGTATTAATAACCTGCTGATAGCTTTTGGCCTGATTATATAAATCAATCAACGACATCAGCGGCTCCAGACGCGACGGAAACTGGTCGGCCATGTTTTCATAAACCGCAATAGCCTTCGGAATATCCCGTTTCCGTTCGTAATAAGAAGCCAGTGTCTGCTTATACCAGAAATTAGATTCATCAGAAGAAACAGCCTGTTTCAAAGCCTGTTCTCCTTTGGTTTCCTGCCCCAGATACATGTAAAACTGCGAAAGCTCGTATAGAGCAGCTCCCGAAGCCGGATAAATATCCAGACAATGTTGATACAACTCGTACGCAGCATCGAAATCACCTTTCTGTTTCATACGAACAGCTTCAAGAAAATAATAGTCGTACTTCCGCCGCTGTTCAGGAGTAAGCGGATCCTTTTGTACGACAGCCTGCTGCTGCTTTTGTTTCATCTGCTTGCCAGAAGTTCCGCAAGCAGCCACAATCACCATCATGCAAGCCGATATGATATAAATTAATTTTCGCATACCGATGAAAATTTTAGATAAAGGAATACGGACACGCTTCGTTATTTTACTCCTGTATGTCCGAAGCCACCAGCTCCACGCTCAGTATCTTCCAACACTTCCACCTCCTGCCATTCGGCCTGTTCATAACGAGCAATTACCATTTGTGCAATGCGTTCACCATCTTCTATCACAAAATCCTCAGTAGAAAGGTTAACTACAATAACACCAATTTCACCACGATAATCAGCATCAATCGTACCCGGTGTATTCAAAAGCGTAATTCCTTTTTTCAGAGCCAGTCCGCTTCGGGGACGTATCTGCGCTTCAAATCCTTCGGGCAAAGCTATATATAATCCAGTAGGCACAAGACAACGCTGCAAAGGTTTCAATACTATAGGCTCATTCAGGTTCGCGCGCAAATCCATCCCTGCCGAGCTACTTGTAGCATACTGGGGTAATGCATGTTTCGACTTATTGATAATCTGTACTTTCATTTTACGGTCATTTTAATTGTGCGAAGTTAAACATTTCGGGGGACTTACTATTTATGTTTACCATTTTTTATAAAAACAAATCTTTTATCAGACAAAATCGTCCCTTTTTCTCACCCGGCTATCCGTTTTTCCAGCGATTTTACCTAAGTTTGCAAAAAACTGTAACCAACCATGAACTGGAACCAACTCATATCGAACAAGCGTTTCGGACTGGAAGCTTTGCATGAAACCAGAAAGGAAGACAGAACTGAATTTCAACGTGATTACGACCGGTTGATTTTCTCTGCCCCTTTCCGCCGTCTGCAGAACAAAACTCAGGTATTTCCGTTGCCCGGAAGTATTTTCGTCCACAACCGTCTGACTCATAGTCTGGAAGTTTCCTGTGTAGGACGTTCACTGGGAAACGATGTTGCCATGCGCCTCTTACAAAAACATCCGGAATTATCAGATTCACACTTGTCGGAAATCGGCGCCATTGTTTCCGCCGCCTGCCTGGCACACGACCTTGGCAACCCTCCTTTCGGGCATTCGGGAGAGAAAGCCATTGGCACCTATTTCTCCGAAGGGAAAGGACTCGCACTGAAACCTTTTTTATCGGAAGCTGAATGGGAGGACTTGACTCACTTCGAAGGAAACGCAAATGCCTTCCGTCTGCTGACGCATCAATTTCAAGGAAGACGGCCGGGAGGATTTGTCATGACGTATTCTACTCTTGCCTCTATTGTCAAATACCCGTATTCATCACGACTGGCAGGGAAAAAGCAGAAATTCGGTTTCTTTCTGAGCGAAGAAACAGACTACAAGCGAATCGCAGACGAGCTCGGCATTATCAAGCTGAGTAAAGACGGCGAACCGGTACGCTATGCACGCCATCCGCTGGTATATCTGGTAGAAGCAGCCGACGACATCTGCTATCAGATGATGGACATAGAAGATGCTCACAAACTGAAGATTCTGACGACTCAAGAAACAAAAGAACTATATTCACAGTTTTTTACGGAAGCCCGAAAAAAACGTATCAATGAAATCTGTCAGTTGGTTACAGACACCAACGAACAGATAGCCTATCTGCGCACATCTGCCATAGGCGTACTGATACAAGCATGCACACAAGTCTTTGTCGAAAACGAAGAACAGATTCTTTCCGGCACTTTCGAGGGGCCTCTTATCAAACACATGGATGAACCGATACGAAAAGCATATGCAAATTGCTCAAAGACAGCCTTCGCAAAAATTTATTGTTCAAAAGACGTTCTTGACATCGAGCTTGCCGGTTATCAAGTCATTACAACCTTAATCGACCTGATGATAGAAGCAGTCAGATACCCCGACAAGGCTTATTCCAAGTTACTCATCAACCGCGTATCGAAACAATACGAAGTACAGGCACCTACCTTATACGGGAAAATACAAGCCGTACTCGATTACATTTCAGGCATGACCGACGTATATGCACTCGATTTATACCGCAAGATAAACGGGAACAGCCTGCCTGCCGTTTAAAACAAAAATAAAGCCGATTCCATATATCTGTTCCAAATGGAACGTCATATATGGAACCGGCTCTTAATTTATTTGATCAAAATCAGATTGAACTTTTTGAAACCACCGGATTAGCACCAGAAGTGATTTGAAGCGCCTCCGGATGTTCCTTGATATACGATTCGATGTGACGAATACGTTTCTCTTCCAGAATCTCATCCACGGCAATCAGGATACCGGTTTCCTCCACATCACCAAAGCCGTCGTTGATAGCTGTACCAAACATACGCATGGTAGGCGACAAACTCATGTAAGCATTTACCAAAGGAGGTAAATTATAACCCAGTTTACGCACTTCCGAATTCAACACCTTATAATCATCCTTGAACGTATCGTAACAGAATAATTTTTCCAAGACAGCCGGGTCTGTTTCTATTTCCAGCGGAACCATCGGAGTAATCAAACCGTCCTTGTCGGAGAAATGCTTCTTCAGGAAAAAGAGAATCATATCACGTCCAAAACGATTGTAACTGGGATACATCGTCATCTTGCCAAAAAAATATTTAACATTCGACTTAACCACCGTCAAGGCACCCAGACCATCCCACAGATTATCGAGCGCAAACAGTCCCTTCGAACCCGCACGGGTTGACTGATATTCCAGTGTAACAAACGAACGTCCCAATTCAATAGTCGTAGGAAGATATTCTTTCAGGAATTTTTCTGAAAAATTGAACATATGAGCAGTAGCCAGCACAGGTTTTCCCTGCTTGTCGAACTCTACCTCATCTCCCAATATATAACGATAACCTCCAAGAATTTCTTCCGCATCCGGATTCCAGACCACCAGTTGCTGGTAAGGATTTTCCATTAAGTCATATTCATCCAGGTCTAATGCTTTCCCGGTTCCACCTCCGGCAGCACGGAAAGCTATCTCACGCAAACGGCCAATCTCCTTCAGCACATTAGGAGCATTCTTCCAGTTTACGATATAGATTTCGTTATGGCTTTTATTAGTCGACCTCAAACGCCTTTCAGCGGTCAGTTCCGACTTAAGTAACTCTCTGTCAATAGGTGCAATAATATCTTCCATATATGTAATTAAAATCTTCCTAAATTACAGTTTATAGACCAAATCTCTGACATATTCTGCCCACTCGGCCGGAGATTTGGATTTATCGAATGCATGCCAGGGTATAGGCTTCCCGATGGTTACCCGAAACGTTTTATGACGGTTCTTGAACATTTCGTCTGCCAGATACAACATGGCTATATTAAATTTTATTCCAAAGAACTTACAAGCGTTGGCAAGATTATAGAAAAAATTGGAGTTCCGCCCTTCAAAATGTATAGGCACTACATAGCGCTGGGTTTCAATACTCTTGGTAATAAATGTTTTCTTCCACGCTAAATCTTTGATAACACCATGCTGACGGCGGGAACATATGCCGGCAGGAAACATTATGATGTGGCTGTCGGAGCGGAATCCCTCTTCTACCATTCTGGGAAAATCGCGCGACTGCGATCCGGTCTTGTTGATAGGAATGCAGAGTGGAGCCAATCCATGCAGGTTCATCAGCAAATCGTTGACCAGATACTTGATGCGTCCGTTGTAGTGCGTTCCCAGCAAATACCCCAGTGCAACGCCGTCCTGACCGCCCAACGGATGGTTCGACACAAACGTGCACAGTCCGTCTTCTGGCAAATTCTCCAGCCCATGTACATCCAACTTTGCATCCAAAAAGCCCATACATGCAGCCAGAAAATCAACCCCGCTTTTATCTTTTACGCTTTTCAGGAAAGCATTAATCTCCTCCTGATGCACGATATGCTTCAGATAAGAAACAAAAAAGCGAGGAATTCGCTTGGCTTTTTTTCCAGCCTTCTCCTTCAAGATTTTATCAATGTCTATTAAAAAAATCGAATCGCTAGCCATTATTTCATTCACACATTTCTTTGCAAATGTAATCTATCTTTCGTAATGTTGCTCACTTATATCGAAAAAATGTAACATCAAAGCCAGAAAAAAAGGACACAATGAATTAAAATGTAACAGAATTGCACAATAAGGCAATTAAATGTGCAAATTTTCCTTTATTCCCCAGCGGATTTATAAAAAAGAAGCACTTACCACAAAACCAACGACTTAGAGTTTCACCTAAAATTTGTACAAATTCTTATTTTTTTGTACAAATTTTCAAAAAACGTCAAGAGGTTTTTCAGAAAACTTCCCGACGTTTTTTCACACCGCGGCGGTATTTCACAATAATGCCTTTACCTGTTGATAACTTCCTCAAATATTTTCATAAAACTATACCCTTTAATTGTCGGGAAATATGTAATTTTACCAGCTCAATATATATAAGGTGTAAACCTATTAAAGTAACAGCATAATAATGAACGAAACAGAACAGATATATCACATACCAGTATTGCTGAACGAAAGCATCGAAGGCATGAATCTTCACCCTGCAGGCATCTATGCCGACATGACATTCGGAGGCGGAGGACACTCAAAGGAGATTCTGCGCCGCATAGATGCAGACAGTCACCTATACAGCTTCGACCAGGATGAAGACGCCGAAAAGAACATCGTCGATGACCCGCGCTTCACTTTCGTCCGAAGCAATTTCCGCTACCTTCATAACTTTCTCCGCTATTACGGTGTGGAAGAAGTAGATGCTATACTTGCCGATCTGGGAGTTTCATCGCATCATTTCGACGACTCGGAACGTGGCTTTTCATTCCGCTTCGACGGCAATCTGGATATGCGCATGAACAAACGTGCCGGATTGACGGCTGCCGACATTGTAAACACTTACGAAGAAGAACGACTGGCTAATGTCTTTTATCTGTACGGAGAGTTAAAAAACAGCCGCAAGCTGGCTTCGGTTCTGGTTAAAGCTCGCACACAGAAACAATTCGTTACTATCGGCGACTTCTTGGAAGTGGTAAAGCCTTTGTTTGGAAGAGAGCGTGAGAAAAAAGAACTCGCCAAGGTCTTTCAGGCACTGCGCATCGAGGTCAACCAAGAAATGGAAGCACTGAAGGAGATGCTGTATGCGGCAACCGAAGCGCTAAAGCCCGGAGGACGGCTGGTAATCATTACTTATCATTCGCTGGAAGACCGCATCGTAAAGAATCTTATCAAGACAGGCAACGTGGAAGGTAAGGTAGAACAAGACTTCTACGGCAACGTGCAGAGTCCTTTCCGTGCGGTAAACAACAAGGTAATCGTTCCTTCGGACGAAGAAATAGCCCGAAACCCACGGTCACGAAGCGCAAAATTACGTATAGCAGAAAAGAAATAGTTAAACTCATGGAACAGCAAGATACAACATCACAACAACAAGGCTCTTCACATATTACACTGAAGAGTATTTTGGGAGGAGATATTCTGGCACACAGCTTCCTGAAAAGACAAGCAAACCTGCTTATCCTGATTGTCATTCTTACTATCTTGTACATAGACAACCGCTATTCCAGCCAGCAGGAACTGATTGAAATAGACCGGCTGAAAAAGGAACTGACAGACATCAAATACGATGCGCTGACCATTTCTTCCGAACTGACGGAACGAAGCCGCCAGTCGCGTATCGAAGAATATATAGCAACCGAAGGTACTCCGCTGCAAACAGCGGCAACTCCTCCTTATCTGATTAAAAAAGAAGACGAAAAGAAATGATACCCGGACTTAAAAATATAATGTTGCGCTACACGTTTATCGTGGTAATCATGTTTGTGCTGGCTGTACTGATTATAGTCAAGGCAGGATTCATCATGTTTGCCGAACGACAATACTGGAAAGATGTAGCCGACCGTTTCGTAAAAGAAAACGTAATCGTGCTCCCCACACGAGGAAACATCATTTCTTCCGACGGGAAACTGATGGCAAGCAGCCTGCCCGAATATCGTATCTACATGGATTTCCGTGCCGGAGGAACGGAGAAAGATACCATGCTGATGAACCATCTGGCAGAAATCAGTCAGGGACTTCACGAAATATTCCCGGATAAAAGTGCGCAAGAATTCCGTAAGCACTTGCTGAAAGGACGCCGTTCTAAAAGCCGTCATTTTCTGATTTACCCTCAGCGTATTTCGTATATCGAATACAAGGAAGTCAAACGCCTGCCCGTATTCGAACTGAGTCCCAACAGAGGTGGCTTGCATGTGGAAACATTCAACCAGCGCAAGAAACCGTTCGGTTCACTGGCTATGCGAACACTGGGAGATATGTATCCCGATATGACGCAGGGAGCGAAGAACGGTCTGGAGTTGACCTACGATTCTATCTTACGGGGGCAGAATGGTATTACTCATCGTCAAAAGGTTATGAACAAATACCTGAACATTATCGACAAGCCGGCAGTAGACGGTTGTGATATCATCACGACAATCGATGTCGATATGCAGGATATTGCCGAGAAAGCACTGGTAGACCAACTGAAAACACTGGAGGCGATTTCGGGAGTAGCAGTTGTAATGGAAGTAAAAACCGGCGAGGTGAAAGCCAATGTCAATATGACACGTGCCAGCGACGGCAATTATTATGAAATGCGAAATGCAGCCGTAAGCAACCTGATGGAACCGGGTTCTACTTTCAAAACAGCATCTATCATGGTTGCCATGGAGGATAAATACATCACTCCCGACTATGAAGTAGATACCGGCAACGGAATGGTCAACATGTACGGTAGCTGGATGAAAGACTGGAACTGGTACAAAGGCGGATATGGGAAAATAGATGTAACCAAAATCTTGGAGGTATCATCGAGCGTGGGAGTATCGACTATCATCGATAAGTTCTACAAGAATAATCCTCAAAAATTCGTCGACGGTCTGAAACGTATGAGCATTGACACTCCGCTTCATCTGGGATTTGTGGGAGAAGCCAGTCCGCGTATTCTCGGTCCGAAGGAACGTTATTTCGCAAAAACAACCTTGCCGTGGATGAGTATTGGTTACGAAACCATGATTCCCCCTATTTACATCCTGAATTTCTACAATGCCATTGCCAACGATGGGGTGATGATAAAGCCTAAATTTGTAAAGGCCATTTCGAAAGACGGTGAAATATTGGAGGAAATCCCAACAGAAGTTGTCAACCCCAAAATTTGTTCGGATACGACATTGACCATGATCCGTACCATTTTGCGCAAAGTGGTATCGGAAGGACTTGCCAAACCGGCAGGAAGCAAGCAGTTCAGCGTATCAGGTAAAACTGGTACAGCGCAGATTTCTCAGGGTAAGGCTGGATATAAATCCGGAGGAGTAAGTTATCTGGTTAGTTTCTGCGGATATTTTCCTTCAGAAGCACCCAAATACAGTTGCATCGTTTCCATACAGATACCTCACGGACCTGCATCCGGAGGCTTACAGGCAGGAAGTGTATTCAGTCGTATAGCCGAGCGCATCTATGCCAAACATCTGTATCGTGACCTTGCTCATGCAAAAGACTCGACGGCTGTACTGATACCGGAGGTGAAGAATGGAGATATCGAAGAATCGTCATATGTACTTCGTGCACTGAACATTCCGGGAAACAGCAAAACTGTTCCCTACTCTACCCAGCCTTTATGGGGAAAAGCCCAATGCACACACACCTATGCCGATCTGAAAATGACGAAACTGAGCAAGCATCAGGTTCCAAATGTATTAAACATGGGGGCAAAGGATGCGGTATACTTACTGGAAGACTATGGTCTGAGAGTACGACTTGTAGGAGTGGGTGAAGTAAAAGCCCAAAGCATTCCGGCCGGCTCTCCGATTCATAAAGGACAGACTATTACATTAACATTAAAGCATTAGAAATAACATAAAAACATGAAACTGGAAAATATTATCAAATCCGTCAATGTCTGCGAAACAAGAGGTAATGTGGACAAAGAAATTAAGGGTATTCAGATGGACTCTCGTCTGGTAGAAGCCGGACATTTGTTTGTTGCCGTAAAGGGAACTCAGACCGACGGACATGCTTATATCGCAAAAGCTATTGAAAAAGGAGCAACCGCCATCGTTTGTGAAACATTGCCTGAAGAGCTGAATGAGAATGTTACTTATGTAATAGTAGCGGATACGGAAGATGCAGTAGGTAAATTGGCAACAACTTTTTATGGGGATCCTACATCGAAACTTGATCTGGTAGGAGTTACTGGAACAAACGGAAAAACGACTATCGCCACCTTATTATATAATATGTTCCGCAAATTCGGATATAAGGTGGGGCTGCTGTCCACTGTCTGCAACTATATCGACGGAGAAGCTATACCAACAGATCATACAACTCCCGATCCTATTACACTAAACCGCCTGCTGGGACGTATGGCAGACGAAGGCTGTAAATATGCATTTATGGAAGTCAGTTCTCATTCCATCGCACAAAAGCGTATCGGAGGTTTGAGATTCGTAGGGGGTATCTTTACCAATATCACTCGCGACCATCTGGATTATCACAAAACTTTCGAAAATTACCTGAAGGCAAAAAAGGCATTTTTCGATGGACTTCCCAAAACAGCTTTTGCCCTGACTAATCTGGATGACAAAAATGGCAGCGTCATGGTACAAAATACCAAAGCTAAAGTTGCGACTTATTCACTGCGTACACTCTGCGATTTCAAGGGAAAGGTATTGGAAGATGGATTCGAAGGCATGCTGATGGATATAAACAACCGGGAAGTCAATGTACAATTCATCGGACGCTTCAATGCTTCCAATCTACTGGCCGTATATGGCGCAGCATGCTTGTTGGGTAAACAGCCTGAAGATGTATTGCTTATATTAAGCACACTTCGTCCGGTGGCCGGACGCTTTGACGCATTGCGCTCCAAAAAAGGTTATACAGCAATAGTAGATTATGCTCATACTCCAGATGCATTGGTCAATGTTTTAAATGCTATCCACGAAGTATTGAAAGGAAGAGGACGAGTTATCACTGTAGTTGGAGCCGGCGGCAACCGAGATAAAGGCAAACGCCCTCTGATGGCACAGGAATCGGTCAAACAAAGTGACCGTGTAATCATCACATCCGACAATCCTCGTTTTGAAGAGCCTCAGGATATCATCAACGATATGCTGGCTGGCTTGACTAAAGAAGATATGACAAAGGTTCTCTCCATCGCTGACCGTAAGGAAGCTATCCGTACAGCTTGTATGCTGGCACAAGCGGGCGACGTAATCCTTGTAGCAGGAAAAGGACATGAAAATTATCAGGATATAAAAGGTGTAAAACATCATTTTGATGACAAGGAGGTATTAACAGAGATTTTTGATAACGAATAATACAAATACAACATGTTATATTATTTATTCAACTATTTAGAACAGCTTGATTTTCCGGGGGCGCGTATGTTTGGTTACGTATCGTTCCGGGCACTCATGGCTATCATTTTGTCACTACTTATATCTGCCATTTTCGGAGAATATTTCATCAAGCTGCTCAAGAAAAAACAAATTACGGAGACACAGCGTGATGCTTCAATAGACCCGTTTAATGTAAATAAAGTAGGAGTCCCCACGATGGGAGGAATCATCATTATTGTTGCAATACTTATTCCCTGCCTTCTACTGGGAAAGCTGCACAATATCTATATGATACTGATGCTGATTACGACTGTCTGGCTGGGAAGCTTAGGCTTTGCCGATGACTATATCAAGGTATTCCGTAAAGACAAGGAAGGGCTTCATGGTAAATTCAAGATTATCGGTCAGGTGGGATTGGGACTAATCGTTGGGCTAACTCTTTACCTGAGCCCGAATGTGGTTATCCGTGAGAACGTAGAGATTCAGAAAGATGGACATGTGGTAGATGTAATACACAAAAGCCACGACGAAAAATCTACAAAAACGACTATCCCCTTTTTCAAGAACAATAACTTAGACTATGCCGATTTTGTAGGATTCATGGGAGAACATGCACAGATAGCCGGCTGGATTGTTTTCGTATTGGTCACTATCTTTGTCGTAACTGCGGTATCGAATGGAGCCAATCTGAATGACGGTATGGATGGTATGGCAGCAGGAAACTCTGCCATTATCGGAGTGACCTTAGGAATATTGGCTTATGTATCCAGCCACATAGAATATGCCAGCTATTTGAATATCATGTATATTCCAGGAAGTGAAGAGCTGGTAATATTTATCTGTGCCTTTATTGGAGCCTTAATCGGCTTCCTTTGGTACAATGCTTTCCCGGCACAAGTATTTATGGGCGACACAGGAAGTTTGACTATTGGAGGTATCATTGCCGTATTTGCAATCATCATACATAAAGAGTTGCTGATTCCTATACTATGCGGAATATTCCTCGTAGAAAACCTGTCAGTCATCCTTCAGGTAAGATATTTCAGAAGCGGCAAGAAGAAAGGACTCAAGCGTCGTATCTTCAAGCGCACACCGATACACGATCACTTCCGTACAACTTTATCACAGCTTGATCCAAGTTGTACGTACCTGATTACTTCTCCAAGCAGTGTATTCCATGAATCGAAGATAACCGTCCGATTCTGGATTGTCACTATCGTATTAGCAGCAATAACAATTATAACTTTAAAGATAAGATAAACGTATCATGGCAAAAAGAATTGTCATTTTAGGAGCCGGCGAAAGCGGTGCGGGAGCAGCCGTGCTGGCACAGAAAAAAGGTTTCGATACCTTTGTTTCTGATATGTCTTTGATAAAAGACAAATACAAGAACATGTTGAACGAAAGAGGCATTCAGTGGGAAGAAGGACACCATACTGAAGAGCTGATTCTTAATGCTGACGAGGTTATCAAAAGCCCGGGTATCCCCAACGATGCCCCATTAATTCTGAAATTGAAGGATAAAGGAACTCCAATCATTTCTGAAATTGAATTTGCAGGACGATATACCAACGCCAAGATGATTTGTATCACCGGAAGTAACGGAAAGACTACTACTACTTCTCTTATTTATCATATCTTTAAGAAAGCAGGATTAAACGTAGGACTGGCGGGAAATATCGGACAGAGCCTGGCATATCAGGTGGCAGAATGCAACTACGATTATTATGTTATCGAGCTAAGTAGCTTCCAGTTGGATAATATGTATAAGTTCCATGCCAACATTGCTGTCTTGATGAACATCACGCCCGACCACCTGGACCGTTACGATTATAAAATGCAGAATTATGTAGATGCAAAATTCCGCATCATACAAAACCAGACGGATAACGATGCTTTCATTTTCTGGAACGATGATCCTGTTATCCAAAAGGAATTGCATAAATATGGAATACACGGACGCTACTATCCTTTTGCCGAAAAGAGAGAGGAAGGACTGGCAGCCTTTGTAGAACAGAACAAGGTTTATTTTACAAAGCCCATTGAATTTAACATGGAACAGGAAGAGCTTGCATTGACAGGTACTCATAACCTGTTCAATTCTATGGCAGCTGGTATTTCTGCTAACATCGCAGGTATCCGGAAAGAATGTATCCGTGAGGCATTAAGTGATTTCAAGGGAGTAGAACATCGCTTGGAAAAAGTCACTCGAGTACGTGGCGTAGACTATATCAACGACTCAAAAGCGACCAATGTAAACTCATGTTGGTATGCATTGAGCAGCATGAAAACAAAAACGATACTTATTTTGGGTGGAAAGGATAAAGGAAACGACTACAATGAAATAGCCGGACTGGTAAAGGAAAAATGTTCCGGCCTGATATTTCTGGGTCTGCACAACGAAAAGCTTCATGCTTTCTTCGACGGATTCGGCTTACCTATCGCCGATGTACAGAGCATGAAAGATGCTGTGGATGCTGCTTACCATATGGCAAAAAAAGGTGAGACGGTACTTCTCAGCCCATGTTGCGCCAGCTTCGACCTGTTCAAGAGTTACGAAGATCGTGGTGACCAATTTAAAGAGTGTGTAAGAAACTTATAATAAAATTATCCTGAAAAGATGGATTTGCTAAAAAACTTATTCAAAGGCGACAAAGTAATCTGGATAATCTTTTTGTTACTTTGCCTCGTTTCTATCATTGAAGTATTCAGTGCTTCCAGTACGCTGACATATAAAAGCGGTGATCACTGGAGGCCTATCACCATGCATATGATATTGATGGCAGTGGGAGTTATCGTCATACTTATTATACATAATATTCCCTGCCGATGGTTCAAAACGTTCGTCGTGTTACTACCAATATCGTGGGTTATGCTGATTTTTGTTTTTGTGGTAGGTGCATTGACCAATGGAGCCAAACGTTGGATAGATTTAGGATTTATCCAGTTTCAGCCTTCTGAAGTAGCCAAAATGGCAACCATCATAACCGTAGCATTTATCTTGTCGAAAATGCAAGAGGAAAAGCAGGCTAACCCGAAAGCTTTCAAATATATTCTATGGGTTACGGGGATAACCTGCATCCTTATCGTTACGGAAAATCTTTCCACAGCAGTACTGTTAGCAGGAAGTGTCTTCCTTATGATGTATGTCGGCAGAGTACCGTTTAAACAATTAGGTGCACTTTTGGGAATTTGTATTGGCCTTTTGATTTTTGCTGTTGCAACAATCAAATATGTACCGTCTGAAACCTGGGACAAGGTAGGCTTGCATCGTATGGTTACCTGGCAAAGTCGTCTGGATAATCACTTCGATACGTCTACTGTACCACCAGAAAAATTCGATATTGACGCAGACGGTCAGATTGCTCATGCCAATATCGCAATAGCAACAAGCAACGTATTGGGTAAAGGTCCGGGAAATAGTGTACAACGCGACTTCCTTTCACAGGCTTTTTCCGATTTCATCTATGCCATTATCATCGAAGAATTAGGATTGATAGGAGGCGGTATCGTAGCCTTTCTATACATCTGGCTTTTGATGAGAATCGGCAAGATAGCCCGTAACTGCGATAAATCGTATTATTCATTTCTGGTTATGGGCATAGGTATGCTGTTGGTTACACAAGCCATGTTCAACATGTTGGTAGCTGTTGGTATTATGCCGGTAACCGGACAGCCACTTCCGCTCATAAGTAAAGGAGGAACTTCTACTCTTGTCAACTGTGCATACATTGGAATCATACTAAGTATCAGCCGTCATGTAAATGAACTGAAGAAACAACAGGAACAGGAAGAAGCCGAAAAACAGCAGCAAATACAAGACGCAGCAGTTACATTGCTACAAAATGCAGCAGCCATTGCCAAAGAGCAGTCAGCCGATGAATCTGAAGCCAATAAAAAAGCATCAATACACGAATAAGATTGGCTTTATATTCCAGCTCTTTTGCAGCTAAATAAAATAGAATCAGAATAATTATTTTTACAAGTTTATTCCTAACTTTGCAGGAAAATATAAAATTATGAAGGATAATTTGAGGATTATAATCAGCGGAGGAGGAACAGGAGGTCATATCTTCCCAGCGGTTTCCATTGCTAATGCAATCAAGGAGCAGCATCCTGATACCGAAATATTGTTTGTCGGTGCTGAAGGACGTATGGAAATGCAGCGCGTACCAGCCGCTGGATATAAAATAATAGGCCTGCCTGTTGCCGGATTCGACAGGAAGCATTTGCTGAAAAACATTAGTGTACTTGTAAAGTTACTGCGCAGCCAGCTAAAGGCTCGTCAAATTATCAAAGACTTTAAGCCACACGCAGCGGTGGGAGTTGGCGGATATGCCAGCGGCCCAACCTTAAAAATGGCTGGAATGATGGGAATTCCTACCCTGATACAAGAGCAGAATTCATATGCAGGAGTAACCAACAAACTATTAGCAAAGAAAGCTTGTAAGATATGCGTTGCTTACGAAGGTATGGAACGTTTCTTCGATAAAGAAAAAATTATTCTCACAGGTAATCCGGTCCGTCAAGGTCTGTTGAATCACACTATCAGTCGTGAAGAGGCAATCCGGTCATTCGGACTTGACCCGCAAAAGAAAACCATATTGATTATCGGAGGAAGCTTGGGAGCTCGTACTATAAACAATTGTGTCATGCAGGGATTGGAAAAGATAAAGAATTCAGGTGTACAGTTTATCTGGCAGACCGGAAAATTCTATATTAATGAAGCCAAAGCTTGTGTAGCACAAGCCGGAGAGCTGCCCATGCTGCACACAACCGATTTCATTTCCGACATGGCCGCTGCATATAGTGCTGCCGATCTGGTCATTAGCCGTGCAGGAGCAGGATCTATTTCTGAGTTCTGCCTGTTGCAAAAGCCAGTCATACTGGTACCTTCTCCTAATGTAGCAGAAGATCATCAGACAAAAAATGCATTAGCTTTAGTCAACAAGGATGCAGCTTTATATGTTAAAGACTCAGAAGCTACCCAAAAATTGCTCGATCTTGCCATCGCAACTGTAGGACAAGCTGATACATTAACTAAATTAAGTAAAAACATAGCTAAGCTGGCTTTTAAAGACTCGGCAAACGTCATAGCAAACGAGGTCTATAAGCTGGCTATCAATTATAAGAAAGAACATGAACGTTAATACACTGAAAGCTGTTTATTTTATCGGAGCAGGAGGCATCGGAATGAGCGCACTGGTCCGTTACTTTTTGTCGAAAGGGAAAAAAGTTGGCGGCTACGACCGCACTCCGAGTGAACTGACAGAAAAACTGATTGCAGAAGGAGCAGCTATTCATTACGAAGAAAACGTTTCACTCATTCCAAGTGACTTTCTCGATCCAGAAACAACGCTGATAGTTTATACACCAGCTATTCCGGCCGAACATAAAGAACTGGTTTATTTCCGTGAACACGAATTTGAAATTCAAAAACGTGCTCAAGTATTAGGTATGCTTACGCGCACTGAAAAAGGACTCTGTGTCGCAGGTACCCACGGAAAGACTACGACCTCTACAATGACAGCCTACCTACTGGATCATTCTCATGTAGAGTGTAATGCTTTTTTAGGAGGTATTTCCAAAAACTATAATACGAACTTATTATTGTCCGATAAAAGTGAATATGTAGTTATCGAGGCTGACGAGTTTGACCGTTCGTTCCACTGGCTGACACCGTATGCATCTGTTATCACTGCGACCGACTCTGATCATTTGGATATTTACGGTACTCATGAAGCCTATGTGGAAAGTTTCCGAAAATATACATCGCTAATACAACCGGGAGGTTTTCTTATTGTAAAGAAAGGTATAGATCTGGTACCGGATGTACAGTCGGGAGTAACAGTATATACTTACTCCACAAAAGAAGGAGATTTTCATGCTGAAAACATACGAATAGGTAACGGAGAGATTTTCTTTGATTTCATTTCTCCTTTAGGAAATATAAAAGATATCCAATTAGGAGTGCCTGTCTACGTCAACATTGAAAATGGAATAGCAGCAATGGCTCTGGCACAAATAGGTGGAGCAACTTCTGAAGAAATCAAACAAGCTATGCCTGGGTTTAAAGGTGTAGACCGCCGCTTCGACTTCAAGCTAAAGAATGATCATATCGCATTTATGAGCGACTATGCACATCATCCTGCCGAAATCAAGCAAAGTATTTCTTCTATCCGTATGCTGTATCCGGATAAAAAAATAACGGCAATTTTCCAACCCCATCTGTATACACGCACTCGCGACTTCTACAAAGACTTTGCAAACAGCTTGTCACTGCTCGATGAGGTTATTCTGCTCGACATTTATCCAGCTCGTGAATTGCCGATAGAAGGTGTAACCAGTAAACTCATTTATGACAATTTACGTCCGGGTATCGAAAAATGCATGTGCTCCAAAGGAGAATTGCTGGAAGTTCTGAAACATAAAAAGATAGAAGTTCTCATTACACTGGGAGCCGGCGATATAGAAAACTATGTTCCACAAATATACGAATTACTGAAAGACAAATGATAAAACGAATTTTCATACTCTGTGCTTTAATATTGGCAGCAGCCTATCTTATCCTGGCTGTTACCACATTCAACAGCAAGCCTGGCAACCGGGTTTGCAAGGGTATGGAATTGACTGTCAAAGATAGTGTCGATTACGGTTTTGTCACGCAGAAAGAAGTAAAAAACATTCTGAAAAGGAAAAAGATATATCCTGAGGGCAAAGAACTGGCAAGCATTAATGTCCGCCAATTAGAAAAGGCCCTTTCGAATCACCCCTTCATTGAAAATGCAGAATGTTATCTTACTTCCGGCGGGAAAGTAGCGATTAACATATACCAACGAGTTCCTGTCATGCGAGTGATGAGCAGCAACGGTGACGATTACTATCTGGACAATGCCGGGAAAATAATGAATGCTCCCGGAAAATCAGTACATGTAGTCGTAGCAACTGGATTCATCGATCGCAAGTTCGCCCAGAACGAATTATATCCACTGGGAAAGTTCTTGCAGGGAGATAAGTTTTGGGAATCGCAAATAGAACAAATAGACGTAACCCCCAAACAAGAGCTGGAATTGGTTCCTCGAGTAGGCGATCATATACTCTTTTTAGGAAAACCAGGCAATTATAAAGAAAAATTCAGTAAATTGCAAACATTCTACAAAAGCGCGCTGAACCGGGTAGGATGGAACAAGTACGAACGGATCAGCATAGAATTTAACAATCAGATTATTTGTACCAAAAAGGAGAAGTAAGATATGGCAGCAACAGACTTTATAGCAGCAATAGAACTGGGATCGGCTAAAATAACAGGCATTGCGGGAAAGAAGAATGCAGACGGAAGTATTCAAGTTCTCGCCTACGCCAGCGAACGATCTTCCGATTGTATCAAAAAGGGAACAATCTACAACCTGGATAAAACAACTCAATGCCTTACCTCAGTCATCAGTCAACTGGAAGAGATGCTACATGCATCCATCAAAAAAGTATACGTGGGCATCGGAGGACAGTCTGTAAGAAGCATTCGCAATACAGAAGTAAAACAACTAACCGAAGAAACCAAAATATCTCAGGCACTGATCGACTCCATGATGGAGAACAATCGTGATATTGCTTTGGTCGATCAGGAAATTCTGGCTGTTGAACCACAAGAATATAAAATAGGAAACAACCAGCTTACTACTGAACCTGTTGGAATTCAGACAGACCGTATAGAAGGAAACTTTCTGAATATCATAGCCCGCAACTCCTTGAAGAGCAATATCCGCCAATGCTTCCGTCAGGCTGGATATGAAGTTGCTGAATACCTGCTTTCTCCACTTGCTACAGCCAACGCAGTGCTTACCGGAAGTGAGAAACGTTCTGGGTGCGCGCTTGTCGACTTGGGTGCAGATACTACAACGGTATCGGTATACAAGAACAATATGCTCCGTCATCTTGCTGTCATTCCGTTGGGAAGCAATAATATAACCAAAGACATTTGTAGTCTTCAAATAGAAGAAGAAGATGCAGAACAATTAAAACTTCACTACGCAAGCGCCTATACAGAACCGAGCGAAAACGATGACGAAGTAGGAAAGGAATATAGCATCGACGGAAAATGTACCATCCGTGCTCATAAACTGGAAGACATTGTTGAAGCCCGTGTAAAGGAAATACTGGAAAATGTTTGGAATCAGATTATCTTATCCGAATATAGTGACAAACTGCTTGCCGGAATCATTCTGACAGGAGGTGCATCTAAACTGCCTAATCTGGATAAAGCTGTATTCAACATCACCAAAATAGAAAAGATACGTATCGCACAAAGCGGAGCCGTAGAACTGAGAGGAGATATTACAATTCCGCAAGACGGAAGCAGCAATACACTGATTGGACTGCTGACCACAGGCAAAGATAATTGTTGCAAGATAGATCCCCGCAAAGGTCACCAGTTAGATTTTATCGATGACTTGCAGAAAAAAGAAGAAGAAGCCCGCCTGAAAGCTGAAGCAGAACGTAAAGCCGCCGAAGAAAAAGCCGCAAAAGAAGCCGAAGCTGAAAGACTACGCCAGTTGGAAGAAGCCAAAGTCCGTCAGGAACAAGAACGTGCACAAAAACGACTGCACGATTGTGAAACCCTGATTACGGAAGCTACCCGCCAGATGAATCGTAAAAAATATAAAGATGCACTGGCAAAACTGGAACAGGCACGCAGCTTGAATGTGCAGGAAAAGGAAGAAGAAATAGCCTCCCTTACTGCCGAAATAGAAAAGTTGAAAGAAGATAATCCGTTCAAGCGACTGATTAATGCGCTCAAGAACGGAGCCGACGAGATGATGAAAGATTAATATTCACCGCATAAAGAAAAGGAAGAATTATGTCTGACGAGAAAATTATGCCATTCGATTTCCAAAGTGGAACACCGAGTATCATTAAAGTTATCGGTGTAGGCGGTGGCGGCGGTAACGCAGTCAACCACATGTATAGAGAAGGTATCCACGACGTTACATTCGTCGTCTGCAATACAGATAATCAGGCTCTCGATGAATCGCCTGTACCTATTAAACTTCAGTTAGGACGTGAAGGTCTGGGAGCGGGAAACCGCCCGGAACGTGCACGCGATGCTGCCAACGAAAGTCTGGAAGATGTCAAGAATATGTTGAATGACGGTTGCAAAATGGCCTTCATTACAGCAGGAATGGGAGGAGGAACCGGAACCGGAGCTGCTCCTATCATTGCCAAGACAGCCAAAGAAATGGGTATTCTGACGGTAGGTATCGTTACTATCCCGTTCCTTTTTGAAGGCAACAAAAAAATCGACCAGGCACTCGACGGTGTAGAAGAAATGAGCAAGCATGTAGATGCATTGCTGGTTATCAACAACGAACGCCTGCGTGACGTATATTCCGACCTGAGCGTAATGAATGCTTTCGGCAAGGCCGACGATACACTTTCGATAGCTGCCAAAAGCATTGCCGAAATCATTACGATACGTGGTAAGATAAACCTCGACTTCAACGATGTGAAAACCGTTTTGAAAGATGGAGGTGTAGCTATCATGAGTACCGGATATGGTGAAGGAGAAGGACGAGTTACACAAGCTATAACCGACGCTCTCCACTCTCCATTACTGAACAACAACGATATTTTCAATTCGAAAAAAGTTCTTTTCAACATCTCTTACAGCATGAACAGCGACTTGATGATGGAAGAAATGAACGAAGTACACGAGTTCATGAGCCGCTTCGGAAAAGATGTAGAAACCAAATGGGGTTTATACATCGACGACAGTCTGGGCGAAAAAGTAAAATTCACTATCCTTGCTACCGGATTCGGCATTAAGGATGTACCGGGCATGAGCAACAAGCTCTCTGCCGAAGAACAAAAACGCTTGGAAGAACTGGAAGAAGAAGAACAAAAGAAGGCAGAACGCCGCGACGACTTCTATCCGGGAAGCTATAAGAACAACAGAAAGAAAGGGAACTATAAAATCTATATCTTCACACAAGAAGATCTGGACAACGACGATATCATCAGCATGGTAGAAACTACTCCTACTTACAAACGCTCGAAAGCTGTACTGGAAAGCATTCAGTCGAGAGCTGTAGCTGAAGAAAGTGCAATGCCTAAGCTGGATAACAATGAAAATGGTTCCATGACAATCACTTTCTAAACCGACAAATTAACCAATAACTTATATAATATACGACTATGGACTTATTTGAACAAATCAGCAACGATATTAAAGAGGCTATGAAAGCCAAGGACAAAGTCAGACTGGAAACTTTGCGTAATGTAAAGAAATGCTTTCTCGAAGCAAAAACAGCTCCGGGAGCAAACGATACACTGACTGACGATGCTGCTTTAAAAATCATGCAGAAACTGGTTAAACAAGGAAAAGACTCTGCTGCTGTATACGAAGGACAAGGACGTGCCGACCTGGCTGAGGAAGAAATGGCTCAGGTACGTGTCATCGAAACCTATCTTCCGAAACAGCTTTCACCCGAAGAACTGGAAGCCAAGCTGAAAGAAATCATCGCCCGCGTCGGTGCAACCAGCGGAAAAGATATGGGTAAGGTAATGGGTGTTGCCAGCAAAGAACTGGCAGGTCTTGCCGAAGGACGCGCCATTTCTGCAAAAGTAAAAGAATTGCTGCAGTAAACTGACAAGGTATGCACAGTACCCAGTGCATACAAAACCAAGCAATATAAAGGCAAAAAATACGGGACCTGCAAAGGTTCCGTATTTTTTTGTCACCACATGCCGGCCTTTTCCTGCAAAGAGCCTGACATTCCACTATTTTTTGTACAAAAAATAAAAACGTTTGTACAAATTTTCAGAAAACGTGCCGACGTTTTTCGAGAGATGAAAGGTAGAAGTTCCGAAAACAGCCTCAACTTTCCCGTTACGATACCAACAACCGCTCCCTATTCCTCCCCTCAAGTTCTATCCTCAAAACAAGTCCTGTAAGACAGGAAGAGATTTCAATTCCGGAAAATCCGGTAAATGCAGACGGTAATACTCATTAATTATATCCAGACAACGGTTGCGCTCCATCCGGCTCATAGCAAACAAGTGCATCGTTTCGTAGTTCATACGCATCAGATTGCGAATATGAGAAGCCTCTTCCGGACGGACAAACATGCCGTGATAAGGCTGTGTCGAAACAAAACAGGCATTCAGTAAATCGAAATAATCGCTGGGAGCATATTCTTCTACATTGGGATAAAGACCGAGAAAGCGGGACAAGCGCATCAGAAACACCAGGTGAAAATTGGCGAAATTCGTTTCGCATACATCCAGCCACTGCACAGAATGTACCAGATAAGCATATAAAGGAATGTTGGTCGTTTCTTCCTTCAAAGCACGATAAAGAAACTCTGCCAAAAACATGGCAATGGCCGACTTATAAGGATCGTAAGGCAGAGAGGTAAAGATATACCAGGCTTTAGCTTCCTTTATGGGATGAAGTCCCGAACGAGGACGTACATCTGCCTCAAACTCAACTATCGACAAAGGCTGAAAAAGCACCTGCTTCACCGCCGATTTACGCGAACGCTGAACCGGCAGCAGAAAAGACATCCTGCCCGACTGCTCGGTATAAATATGTACAATGTTCGACTTGTCACTATACTTTACCGTATGAAGTACTATACCTACGTATTTCTGTAACATAACGCGACAAAGATACAAAAAAACAAGCAATCCCTGCATGGGAGATAAAACAGTCACCCGCCATGCAAGGAATTACATTACCTATTGAACCTTTAAGAGAGAGAGGATTTGTTAAAATATCAAAATCAGTCTATTCGACTGGATATATATCCAATCAGTTTCAGCTATTGCAAAAATAGCTAAATCAGTTCCTTTTCTTAAAATGCCAGTTGGCATCAAGATAGCATAAGCAGTCATTTTTTCAGGCTAAGTGAACAGAAATCGTATCTATCAGAACAAAAAAACACCTGAAGTTTTTGTTCATAAAAGACTTTTTCCATCACAGACATAACCTCCTAATACTTCCCGCTTTAAGTAACATGTCAATAAAGTTCGCCCCCAATACCCAAGAAAAGGAGTACCCTTCTCCCCTATACTAAAAGAAAAAACAGCAGGAAAAAACCACAAAAGGAAACGATAAAACCGCTAAAAAAGAAAATTTAGCCAGACACTCAGCAAAAAAATCACCGAAAGTTTTGCAGGAATGAAAAATCTTCATACCTTTGCATCCGCAATCGAGAGATATATATCCTCGAAGAGCCAGTCAGGTTTAATCCTGAATCGAAGGATGGCCCGTTCGTCTATCGGTTAGGACGCAAGATTTTCATTCTTGAAAGGGGGGTTCGATTCCCCCACGGGCTACATAATAAACAAAATCACGAACAATATTAAAGATTAGTCGAGATGGCAAATCACAAATCATCTATCAAAAGAATCAGACAAGAAGAAAAGAGAAGACTTCACAACAGATATTATGCTAAGACTATGCGTAACGCAGTGAAGAAACTTCGTGCAACTACTGACAAAGCAGAAGCTGTAGCTTTGTTCCCTAACGTACAGAAAATGTTGGATAAGTTGGCTAAACGTAACATTATCCACAAGAACAAAGCTGCTAACTTGAAGTCTAAATTGGCTGCTCACATCAGCAAATTGGCTTAAGTAATTGCTCACTTTAAGGATATTAAGGCTGGATCGAAAGGATTCGGCCTTTTGTCGTTTATAGCTACGGCTTGTGACATTTCTTTCCTCCTGCTCGTGACTAAGCGAAAAATACGAGGCCAGTCAGACCTGAACGTAAACATTCGGGATATTTATAGGACCACCTTCCCTTCCGGCCAATGTGTCATACCAGACAACTTTAGGCAACCCCAAATTCCACCAAACCTCAACCGACACGAAAAAGCTACCCAGCAAAACAGAGAATCACTTTTTTCTAAAAAAAAGCATTATATTGCAATCGAAAAGAAACATGCACTTTCCGAGAGGTTTAGCTTACCCTTCAAAAGGACCTGCTAAAAGCAAAGACTCGAAAAAGTTCCACAATCCATCTTTCGTATCACCGATAAATAACCTATGCTTATGAAAACCATAGTTTCTCTCCTTCTGTTTGTTACTATTCTTCTATTGGGAAGCGGATGCAAAACCACAAACGTTGCGACTAAAAAAGTCAGTCACGAACAAGCAATGCAGGCGCTGGAACAACATCGGTTCAAGATTGTGATAGAAGAAATCTACGACAAAAGCACTTCCAGAAGACGTCCGAAGCAACGATTCGCATCCGACTGCTATTTCAGCATGCAAGGCGATGAGCTTTCTTACTACATCTCACCCGAAGATATAGGCAGCCGGACCAAAAGATCTCCCCGGCATGAGCACGGACTCACAGCCACACTCTCTAAAGGAGAAAAACAAAAGAACGGAGACATCCATTACGAATTGAAAACTAATGGAGAAGTTACCCGAATCTCCACCATGCTGATCATCCTTTACAAGGACACCAACCGATGTTTCGTCCGACTGACCAAAAGTTTTTTAGGCGCCAACTATAACTTTACGGGGTACATATTACCTCAGTAAAGCATTTCCCCAGTTACGGATTACCGCCGGCCCCCAAAGACAACGGCAGTCTGCTTCCTGCCTGTCCCGAGAGGAAGCACGAATCCTCCCTGTTTCCTATCCGATTTTCAAGTTTTTTAGAACCATAAACTCGGTTATATCACGCTTTTTTAGTAACTTTGAACACTTAAAAAACTAGAAGTAAAAAGAGATGAGTGAAGAACTGATACCAAACAGCGGAAACAGTTACTCGGCAAGCAGTATCCAGGTGTTGGAAGGACTGGAAGCCGTACGTAAACGTCCCGCCATGTATATCGGCGATATTAGTGAAAAGGGATTGCACCATCTGGTGTACGAGGTAGTAGACAACTCTATCGACGAAGCCCTGGCCGGTTATTGTACCCATATAGAAGTAACAATCAACGAAGACAATTCAATCACCGTACAGGATAACGGTCGTGGTATTCCTGTCGATTTCCACCAGAAAGAAAAGAAGTCGGCACTGGAAGTCGTTATGACTGTATTGCATGCCGGAGGTAAATTCGACAAAGGCTCCTACAAAGTATCAGGAGGTTTGCACGGTGTAGGTGTATCGTGTGTAAACGCTCTTTCTACACACATGACGACAAACGTATTCCGAAACGGAAAGATCTACCAGCAGGAATACGCTTGTGGTAAGCCGCTTTATCCCGTAAAGGAAGTAGGAACGACCGACATTACCGGTACCCGACAGACTTTCTGGCCCGACGGAAGCATTTTCACTACCACCGAATATAAATATAATATCCTGCAGGCACGTATGCGCGAACTGGCATACCTGAACAAAGGTATTACCATCACGCTGACCGACAAACGCGAAAAGGAAGAAGACGGTTCGTTCAAACAGGAAATTTTCCACTCGGAAGAAGGTGTAAAAGAATTCGTCCGTTTCCTGAATTCGACAAACACTCCGCTTATCGACGACGTGATTTACCTGAACACCGAAAAGCAGGGTATTCCTATCGAATGTGCTATCATGTACAATACAGGATTCCGTGAGAACCTGCATTCGTATGTCAATAACATCAATACCATAGAAGGTGGTACGCACGAAGCCGGATTCCGTATGGCACTGACACGTGTACTGAAGAAGTATGCGGAAGAAAGCAAGGCGCTGGAAAAGGCAAAAGTAGAAATCTCTGGTGAGGACTTCCGCGAGGGACTGATTGCCGTTATCTCTGTAAAGGTAGCGGAACCTCAGTTCGAAGGCCAGACCAAAACAAAATTAGGAAACAACGAAGTGAGCGGTGCGGTCAATCAGGCCGTAGGCGAAGCACTGACAAACTATCTGGAAGAACATCCGAAGGAAGCAAAGACCATTGTCGACAAGGTCGTTCTTGCAGCAACCGCACGTGTTGCCGCACGCAAAGCACGTGAATCGGTACAGCGCAAAAGCCCGATGGGCGGAGGTGGTCTGCCCGGAAAACTTGCCGACTGTTCAAGCCGTACGGCGGAAGAATGCGAATTGTTCCTTGTCGAGGGTGACTCGGCAGGTGGTTCTGCCAAACAAGGACGAAGCCGTCAGTTCCAGGCTATCCTGCCGTTGCGCGGTAAGATATTGAACGTAGAGAAAGCCATGTGGCACAAGGCATTCGAAAGCGATGAGGTAAACAACATCATTCAGGCATTGGGAGTACGTTTCGGCGTAGACGGATCGGAAGACAGCAAGAAGGCGAACATCGACAAACTTCGTTATCATAAGGTTATCATCATGACCGATGCCGATGTCGATGGTTCTCACATCGACACCCTGATCATGACATTGTTCTACCGTTATATGCCTGAAGTAATTCAGGGCGGACATCTTTATATTGCCAATCCGCCTTTGTACAAATGTTCAAAAGGTAAAATCAGTGAATACTGCTATACCGACGAAGAACGTCAGGCTTTCATGCAGAAATATGGCGACGGAACAGAAAACGGCATTCACACACAGCGTTACAAAGGTTTGGGTGAAATGAATCCGGAACAGTTGTGGGAAACTACCATGAATCCGGAAACCCGTATTCTGAAACAAGTAAGCATTGAAAACGCTGCCGAAGCTGATTATATCTTCTCCATGCTGATGGGAGATGACGTTGCTCCGCGCCGTGAATTTATCGAGAAACATGCTACCTACGCAAACATTGATGCGTAGTGCATTTTTATAAACTTAATTTTTAAAATCCATCCTCGCATCTTACAACGAGGGAAGCTCCGGAAAACACTTCCGGAGCTTTTTTATTTCCGTCAACTGCCAGCAAAACCTATCAGGCCGCCTCGTCAGTTTCTATTCTGTCTTTCCTGTTTGCCCTGCACCAGCCGAAATTATCCACAGAAGGAAACACTCAATCTGTTCCGAATAAAAATTACGCCGGTGAGAAAAGAGTTTTCGGTTTTATTCATTACTTTTGGAAAGACAATAAAACTAATACTTCGAAACAAAATGAAACTGATATTCCGAATCCAATACCGTACGTTATGGGGAGAAGAAGTCCGCATCATCTTCGATGAAGACGAAAGCCAGTCGATAGCCTTGTCTACCCGCGACGGTATCGAATGGCAAGGCAGTTGTGAATACCAACTGTCGCCGTGCGATACTCCCCTGACCTACCGTTACGCCATATACCAGAATAAGGCATGTACCCGCAAGGAACTGGGGGCAATTGCTCATATCATCTATCCGGGAAATGCCCAGCAGAGCTGTTACATCATAGACGACTGCTGGCGCGACCTGCCGGAACACAACTACCGGTACAGTTCTGCATTCAACAATAAATATGTGCCTGTCGCTCCAGTACGCCTGAACGACAGTGTAGGCTGTTGCATCACGTTTCGTGCACTTTGTCCGGAATTAAGCAGTCAGCAGCAGTCGCTTGGAATCATAGGCAGCTGTAATGCACTGGGCAACTGGGAATATTGCCGCCCCATCCGGATGCGTGAAGTACGTCCCAGCGTATGGCAGCTCACGGTAGATGCTTCTTCCCTGAAGTTTCCGTTTGAATATAAATTCGTAGCTGTCAGCAACAAGACTGGAGCCGTGGTAGAATGGGAAACACGGAACAACCGTATCTTCCACACCCAACCGCTGCAACGTGGGGAAACTTACTTTCCGGCAGAAACGGAAGTATTCTTCCATACACCGGAACTGCGAGTTGCCGGATGTGCTATTCCGGTATTCTCTCTCCGCTCGGAAGGCAGTTTCGGAGTAGGCGATTTTGGCGACCTGAAGATGTTCATCACATGGGCTTCCGATACAAAACAGAAGGTGGTGCAGATTCTGCCTATCAATGATACGACGATGACCAATACGTGGATGGATTCATATCCATACAACAGCATTTCCATCTATGCTTTCCACCCCATGTACATTGACTTACGACAGCTCCCTGCATTGAAGGATGAAGCGGAAAGCAAACGTTTCGAAGAAGAACGTGTCCGTCTGAATGCCCTTCCACAAGTAGACTATGAACAAGTCAACAAACTGAAAAGGAAGTATCTGAAGCTGATTTTCGAACAAGAAGCCGACAATATTCTTAACTCCGAAGCATTTGAAGCATTCTTCCGCGACAACAAGGACTGGCTCGTCCCGTATGCAGCATACAGCTACCTGCGCGACTTATATCGTACATCCGATTTCAACTACTGGGGCGACTACAGCAAGTACGACAAGGAGCAAATTCAGGAATTATGCAGCCCGGAGAAAGAAGAATATCCGGAAATAGCCTTTTATTATTTTCTCCAGTACGAACTACACATACAGCTGCTTGCCACATCCGATTATGCAAGAAGCAAAGGTGTCATCATCAAAGGAGATATACCTATCGGTATCAGCCGTACCAGTGTAGAAGCGTGGGTAGAACCGTATTATTTCAACATGAACGGACAGGCAGGTGCCCCTCCCGATGCTTTTTCTACCAATGGACAGAACTGGGGTATGCCTACTTACAACTGGGATGTAATGGCTAAAGACAATTACAGCTGGTGGCAGAAGCGCTTCCGCAAGATGGCGGAATACTTCACGGCTTACCGTATAGACCATATCTTAGGCTTCTTCCGCATCTGGGAAATTCCGTATCATTCGATACACGGTCTGCTGGGACAATTTGTTCCCTCGCTCCCGATGAGTAAGGATGAAATACAAAGTTTCGGAGTACCTTTCGACCGCGAAACCATGACTCGCCCGTTTATCAACGAATATATTCTGAATACCGTATTCGGAGAACACAGTGAAGAGGTAAAAGAAACGTTTGTCAGACGACTGCATCACGACATTTACGTCATGCGTCCGGAGTTTGATACGCAACGGAAGGTGGAAGCCTACTTTGCCGACAAGGCGGATGCTGAGAGTCAGAACATAAAGGAAAAACTTTATGCCCTGATCAGCGACGTGCTCTTTATTCCCGACCGTGACAATCCCGAGATGTATCATCCGCGAATCGCCGTGCAGAATGATTATATCTTCAAGCAACTGAGGGAACAGGATCAGGAGGCATTCAATCACCTGTACAATCATTATTACTACCAGCGGCACAATGAGTTCTGGTATCACGAGGCCATGAAGAAGCTACCTGTACTGACGCAAAGCACATCGATGCTGGTTTGTGGAGAAGACCTCGGCATGGTACCCGACTGTGTTCCCTGGGTAATGAACCAGTTGCAGATTTTATCGCTCGAAATACAGCGAATGCCTAAGAGTCCGGCACACGAATTCGGACAGGTACACGAATATCCTTTCTACTCTGTCTGTACCATAGGTACTCACGACATGTCAACGTTCCGCGGCTGGTGGGAAGAAGATAAGGAAAAGACCGAACGCTTCTACCATCAGGAACTGGGACACTGGGGAGAGGTCCCCGAACATGCTCCGGCATGGCTGTGCGAAGAGGTTATACGCCAGCATCTGGAAAGTCCGTCTATGCTGTGTATACTGACATGGCAAGACTGGACCTCGATGGACGATACCCTGCGTAATCCGGATATCAACATCGAACGCATCAATATCCCTGCCAATCCTCGTCACTACTGGCGGTGGCGTATGCATATCACCTTGGAAGAACTGATGAAACAGGATGAATTCAACGACAACATACGCTCCATGATTGAGGAAAGTGGAAGAAGTGTTTCTTCAGAAAAGGAAAAGGACGAAGCATAAAAGAAGGATACTGATATAAAAATCGGTTACATTGGGAAAAACGATATCGTAATTCCATCCGAAAATAGAACATCTCCTACAGATAAAAAGAAAGAATCGTATCATCACTCGAAAATCAGAGCTTGATACGATTCTTTTATCTTTTATCGTTACAATCCGTAACTTTTCAACAGGATTGTCAGGAGTTTGGTATATCTCCTATCACTGAATTATTCTTTGATTCGGATCAGCAGGTTGGCAAGGATAGCCGTCAATCCACCGGTTGTAATACCCGAAGAAAAAATATTACGCAACGTATCGGGCAACTGACAAAGGATATCGGGCACAAGTTCCACACTCAGACCGAAAGAAAAGCTCAGAGCCATGACCAATGTAGCCTTACGGTCTATCTGCTGTGAGGCAATAATACGAATACCGGCAGCGGCAACTGTACCAAACATCAACAACGTTGCACCTCCAAGTACGGGTTCCGGCATCAACGAGAACACCAGTCCCACAGCCGGGAACAGTCCCAGTATAATAAGGAATCCTGCGATAAAGTAACCTACATAGCGGCTTGCCACTCCGGTAAGCTGAATCATGCCGTTGTTCTGTGCAAAGATGGAATTAGGAAATGAATTAAAGAAACCGGCCAGCATCGAGTTGAATCCATCGGCAAGAATACCACCTGAAGCACGTTTTACAAATATTTCTCCTTCTACCGGCTCACCCGAAATCAGAGAGTTGGCAGTAATATCACCATAAGCCTCGATAGCCGTAATCAGATAAACCAGTGCCAGACCGATGATTGAAGAAATATCAAACGAAATGCCATAACGGAAAGGTATAGGAATATTGAATCCGCCATAGTTCTGTACAGCAGAAAAATCGACCATACCCAGTGCCCATGCCGTAATATATCCGATAACCAAACCGATAACGATAGAACTCATGCGCAGATAACGGTTGGAGCTACGGTTGAAAATAATAATCAGAACCAATACCAGTGCGGCAAGTCCTACATGCTGTATGCCTCCAAACGTACCATTTGCCTGAGCAACGGCACCACCTCCGCAGGCAGAAATACCAACTTTAATCAAACTCATACCGATAAGCGTAACGACAATACCCGAAACCAGCGGAGTAATGATGCGACGAGTATACTTCAGCACGCGACTGATCAGCATTTCTACTGAAGAAGCAACGATACATGCACCAAAAATAGCAGAAAGTCCTCCGGTCAGCCCGGCAGAAATAATCGGACCAATGAAAGAAAAACTGGTTCCCTGAATACAGAGTAATCCGCAACCGACAGGTCCTACCCGACGACACTGGATAAAAGTAGAGATACCCGATGCAAACAAAGCCATTGAAACAAGAAAACCTGTTGTTTCCAAATCAAGCTTCAACGCACCAGCAATAATCAACGGAGGAGTGATAATAGCCACAAAGATAGCCAGCAGATGCTGCAAAGCGGCAAAAATCGTTTCTTTCACAGGCGGACGGTCATTCAGTCCGTAAATCAGCCTCGCACCCGGAGCCACAGTCTGTTCTTTTTCCATTAAAACTAATACTAACTTATTTAATTATGAAAAACAAAAAGAAGGTGTGTCAAAAAGCACACCTTCTTTTTTAGCACAAAGCCCCGACTTTCACAAGCTGGGGCTTTGTTATTACCTAAAGATTTTGTATC